>NZ_JACYFG010000035.1 GCF_014803405.1 Pelagicoccus enzymogenes | reverse complement strand
AACGCTGAGGTCTCACGGCGTGCGCTTGCGCACGTTGTGAGCACCGACTTGATATGCTTTATTTTTTACTGCCCAGCAGAAGCTGAAGAGTAAGCTGAAGTAGGTAGTGAAAAGAATAGCTATGACGAAGAATGCTTTTCTGTAACCGTTCGCTTCGAAGAAGCGTCCAGCATCAAAATATGTGAGGATATCCTGAATACCGTCTATACTTTTATCTCCGACGGACACGATCATAATTATTCCCAGCAGCGTCCAAGTCAAAGGAGCACTGATCAAAACCCACTTCATCCAATTCGGTGCTTGCTCTTCCTTTCTGAAAGCCAACGAAACGATGAACCCGATCAAGATGGTGACACCGTAAAACTGTGGATTGCTAATCATTTGTTTTGCATATCAGTAATATTATGCGTCAGATTTGTCGGGTTAATTTTCCGGGGTTATGCGACAAGAATTTAAGCGAAAATGCTTAGATCGGTTGCGTTTGTCAACGACTTAGGCGAAGTTGGTGTCGCATAACTCAAGTGGAGCTGTCCCGAGTTATGCGACAAGGAACCCAACACTAAACCCCGTAACCGTATGACGAATGAACCGGATCAGCCGGAGTGGCTTCGCCGTGCCCGCAAGCTTTGGATAGCTTCAGGCGCGCCCGCAGGATTGGACGAGGCGTGGAGTCCGAAACGGATAAAGCGTTTCCTGAGCTATTTGGAGAAACGAAACGGGGGGCGCTTGCCGTCTGCGCTGCCTAGCTACGCGGTGGCCCGCTCGTTCGAGCGGTTTTTGCGCGAGAATTGGAAGGTGGAGGATTGGCAGGTGGAGCAAGCGGGCAAGGCGGTGGACTGGCTGCTCGACGCAGCGGGTTCGCACGGGGGGAGGTGAGGTGGGGTTGATCCTGCAGCGCGGACGGCGTGGAAGCCGTCCCTCCAGTTGGGGTGGTGAGGTGGTGGAATTGGGGATGGAGACGAGAAGCGTCTCGGGACGAGCCGCGCCACCTTGGGCTTGGCTTGGAACGGATGGAGAGTGTCCGCTGGGACAGCGGCCGCTAGCTCGTTGGGTGGGTTGGCTTTTCGCGACCAAGGTCGCTCCTACAACGCGGACGGCGTGGTGCCGAACGGAGTGACACGTTCAGCCGTCCCTCCAGTTGGGGTGGTGAGGTGGTGGAAATGGGGATGGAGACGAGAAGCGTCTCGGGACGAGCCGCGCCACCTTGGGCTTGGCTTGGAACGGATGGAGAGTGTCCGCTGAGACAGCGGCCGCTAGCTCGTTGGGTGGGGTGGATTTTCGCGACCAAGGTCGCTCCTACAACGCGGACGGCGTGGTGCCGAGACGGAGTGAGACATTCAGCCGTCCCTACAGGGGGAGGTGAGGTGGGGTTGATCTTGCAGCGCGGACGGCGTGGAAGCCGTCCCTCCAGGGGGTCAGGGGGTAGGGATTGCTGCGAGGCGGGCGAGGTAGGTTTTTGCTCCGGAGGGGATGGCTTGGGCAATGAGGGTGTTGCTCCCGAGCGGAAGAGGCTGTGTCGCGTTTCCAGCGGAAGCGGGGTAGGACCAGAAGTGGGCAGCGAGACGGTATCCGATAGTGTCGGAACTGCTCTCGAATTGTATTCGTATAGTGGGGATTTTATCGACTTCGATGACTTCGAGTCTTGCGTTGGGCCTTTGGGAAAAGGAGTTGGGGTGGCTTTGGGCGAGGTATTCGAGGGCGTTGGGGAATCCGTCGCGGTCTGGATCGGCTTCGGGGGCTAGATCGTGGCCCGAGAGACCGGCGTCGCTGAGGAAGTCGGCGAGGGAGCGAACGACTTCAAGCTCCGCTGGGGCGCTTGTGACCTGCCCGCCGGCGTTGCTGACTTGCACAGAGTAGGAGCCGGAGTCGGCTTCGGTGGAGGTGGGGATTTGCAGTTGGGCGTTTGTTTCGTTGGCGATAGGGCTGCCGTCTTTGGACCATTGGTAGCTTAGGTCTTGTCCAATCGCTGACACTGACAAGGTGAGAGTGGAACCGGTGCCGATGCGAGCGGGTTGGGGATTGGCCTCGATGAAGGGCGGCTCTACCTGGGGCGCTGCTTGCACGGAGTCGATCGCGTTGCGGAATTCGGTGATAGGATGGGTGGTGTCCCCGTATCCTAATCTGGAATACACGAGTTCCCATTGCTGGTGGCTGGAAGCGTTCGCGGTACCGTTGATGATGGCGAAGATGGGTTGGCCGCCCGGTTGAAAGCGGTTGGCGAGGCTGGCGTCGAAATCGTTGAGCACGAGCTCCATGCCGAATCGGTTGATGAACTGTTGGCTCAGGGGCTCGTTGCCGCCTTCCAGGTTGATGCCTACGTGCATGACGGGCACGCCATGGGCATTTCCGTTGCGTGACTTATAGTAGTCGACGATGCCCGTCTCGACTTGTTCGGCAGCCGCTTGGCAAAAGGGGCACCAGTAGGCGAACCACTCGAGGAAAACGATTTTGCCCTCGAAGTCGGCTAGGCTGACGGGCAGATTGGTGGCTCGGTTGACGAGACTGAAGTTTTCGACGAGATCACCCTCTCGATAGCGCTGGGCGGTGAGGCCTTGGCTCAGGGCGAGCATGAGCAGGGCGAGGCGGCAGAATGGGTAGGCGTTTCGCTTCATTGGCTAGAATCGTTTGCCGAGGGCGACTTGCAGGGTGAGCCAATCTGCGTCGACATAGAGATTTCTGAAAAAGTCGACGTTGACGTTTGTATCCACGAATTGGGAACGCGAGTGCAGGAGCGATACCTTGGCTGACCATTTTTCGGCAAGGTAGCGAAATCCGATTCCCACGGAGTCGTTGTCGAGTTCGGGAGCTGCGGTGGTGAACAGCAGCGCGTTTTCGATCTCGCCGCTGTCTTGGTAGCTTCGCCCTTGGAGGTAGATCGCGAAGCTGTCGCTGGCGTGGAACTCGATCGTGCTTTCGATGAAGTGGGCGTCGAATTGCGGGTTTTCGGTGGATCCTCCGAGCTTGTTGCGCCAGATCCAACGGTCCCTTAGGGCGGCGTTGAGCGCGATTTCAGCGGCGTATCGGGGGCTGCGGGCGGAGGTTTCGGTGGCGGTGAGAGCGATCCGAGATCGCAGGCGTGGCGTGAGAACGTTTTCTGTCACCAAACTGAGGGAGGTGGTGGCGAGCACCAGTTCGCCGCGGCGGATGCCGTCGAAGTCGATCTCGTAGCCTGGCGAAACGTTGTCTTGTATTCGCGAAACGCTTACGCTGGCGACAGCGTTGGCAGGCAGGTATTCCCACTTCAGGCCTGTGGTCACGCTCGCAGCGGAAGGCTGAACGTCTTGGTACAGCTCATGTCCCGGAACGCCTTCCAGGGGCTCGAAGTGTTGGTCGAAGTAGGTGTCGAGCCAGACGGAGCGATAGTTGGAGAAGCCGTCGCGGTAAGCGATTCCGAAGTCGAGAGTGAGCTTGTCGACGACTGCCTTGCTGGCGATTAGATTGGCGGAGCGAGCCTGTTCCCTGAGCTGAGCGGCTTGGCCCAGCAGGTCGAAGGATACCGGCTGGAAGTCGATGTCGTATTCGCTGAGCGAGAAGGTGCCTTGCAGTTCCCAGTCGCCCAGGGCGTGCTCGGCCCTGAGGGTAAGCAGCTCGACGGCGAACAATTCGCTGTCGAGCGATTCGAGCGAGGTTTCGACGCTGTCGAATGCGCGGCTCGGCGTTGCGAAGACGATGGCGGCGACGCAGCCGATTCCGCAAAGGAGCCGGGCTGGGGACGGAAGCGGGGCGAGAGCGTGTTTCATTAGCGGCAGGCTGAGCAGCCGGATGCCTGGGCGCCGCCCGAGGTTTGGGAGCCGGGCTCGATTTGGGCGGTGAGCTTGGTTTGCGAGTCTTCGACCAGCGAGTCGGAGAAGGTCATGCCCGGCTTGGAAAGGTGCTGTTGCTGGTAGGCGGGCACGGTCTGGCAACCGGCGACTAGGAGTCCGGCGCTGAGGGCAAGCAGCGCGAGCAGGGGCGGAAGCAAGGGGTTTCGCATACCGCAAAGAGGGGGAAGGGACCGCGAATATTCCCGATTTTTTGGGGGTCATCACCATTTGCGGGGAGACGCTCTCGAACGTAGGGTTGACGCTCGCGCCACGCCGCAATGCAGGATACTCCAAAGTGGGGACCTGCGGCACGTCGTGAGTGTTTAGCCCTACAGGTAATAAAGCGAATCCTCTGCGTATGGGATGAACCGATTTTTGGGGGGATGCGGTCGATTTAGTGGAATGGGAATTTCCTAGCTTGCAGTTGGGCTCGAGGGGGACTCCGGTGAAGCGGACCGGGTGGCACCGAGGCTGGAAGCCGACACATTCACCGGTCCTTTCCGGTGAGTGCGACCATATAGGGACTACCTTCGTGTCGTCCGCGCTGCAGGAGTGATTTCTAATGCGACCGCGGTTGCCACTGTATTTGGTGATGACTGATAACGTTGCTGAGAACGATTCAGGGCGGTCTCTGGTGCGGTGTAAGCTTTTTGTGTTACATCTTGTGGGAAGCGACCTTGCGTCGCGATGGGAGACCGGTTGATCGCGAGGTTTTCAATGGAAGGTCTTACACGGTAGAGTCTGCTTCGGCCCTACTTTTCGTCAGCCAGCTCGATGAGGATTTCGGCGTAGAGCCGCGGCGAGTGGTCGACGAAGTAGTCCGAGGGAATGGCGGAGAAGTCCTTTTGCAGCCAGTGTTCGGTGACGAGGCGCTTCATGAACTTCTTGTGGCCGCGAAAGCGTTCTTTGAAAGCTTTGCTGCCGGTTGGATCAACGATTAGGCTGCGATCGGCAGTCAGGAAATAGGTCGGGCCGAGGTGTTCGTAGAAAGGGGGAGTGGGTAAGCGAGGCACGATGTCGTTGTTGTTCACTACGCGGAAAAGCGGCAGCTTGTCCTCCCAGTGGGCTGCTAGTTTGCGGCCCATGGTGCGGGGAGCTCCGACGGTGTAAACGGCGTCTACCTGATCTGGGTTTTGCAAGGCGAACAAGGTTGCGAGGGCTCCGCCGAGACTGTGTCCGGTCAGCCAAACCGTTTTCTGGGGCGCGGCTTCGGATCGAGCGCCGAGGGTGTCGAGCAGGTCAGGGGCGACTTGGGCGAGGGCTTCCACGAAACCGGAGTGGGCGGTGCCGTGCTCGGAAAAGGCAGTCTGGTTGAACTTTGAATCGGTTAGGTAATCTGCTCGATCGCCGGACTCGGTGCCGCGGAAGGTGATGACGATGTGCGCTTCGCTTTCGCTGAGAAAGGCGAAGGTGCCCTCCGTGTCGAATATTTCAGTTTGCCCGAAGCCTGCCTCCTGCAGCGTGTCGGTGATGAACTCCGGTTCCTTGACGTAGATAAGCAAGCTGCATTGCGCGAGGAATGCTGCGTTTTGCAGGGAAAAGCTTGAAGGATCGTCGGAGGTGAGCTGCGAGCCTTGGGCGAAATAGAGAAAGGTTTTGTTGGGGGCGAAGAGGGCGGCGTGAGAAAGAGCCTGGTCGGAGGCCCGTGGCTGTGGGGTGAACAGGAAGAGGGCGATGCAGCAAGCCAGCCCTGCAAAGGCCTTCCTGGCGGATCTTCGCGGAGGGTTCTGGGCGGTTTTTCGGAATAAGGCGGCGGCGTGGCGCATCTATTGCAGGGAGTGGCGCGAATTATAGGTTAATGCAATTTGCTAAGAATCTGATAGATCCGAAGAAAGGGGAAGCCAAGATTGGTTCCGCGGGGTGGACCTCTCGTTCGAGCGAAGACATCGCGGCCGACGGCTATGATTTGATCGAGCGGTTCGAGTCGGTCGCGGCTTTCAGGGCCGAGGATCCGGCGATGTACCTGAGGGACCCGCGTACCAAGCGCGGCGAGGCGTCGCGCTACCTGTCGCTTGCGTTTTCTGATCTGAGACTGGAGCGCGATGCGTGGGTGAAACGCTTTCGCTCCCTCGGGGTGAGTTCCGAGGATCGGGTTCTATTGTGGCTTCCGTGCGGCTTGGCCAAGGTCGCGGCGGCACATGCTCTGCTGAAAATGGGAGCGGAGCTTGGGCTCGCGGACGAGGCTCTCGAACTGCCGGCAAACTACGAAGGCTGGAATCCAACAGTGGCTGTCGTCTCCAGCGTCGCCTTGGGAGCGTGCCGGAGAGCCTTCGGCAGCCAATGCGAAATTTTGGAAGTGAGGAGCCCTTTGCTGCGGCTCGCGTCGGCGGTCAAAAGCAGCCAAATGGCGAGCGATTCCGCAAGTCCGCTTCGCTCGTCGGTTTGCTGTTTCAGCAAGAGTCGTCGCGGCGAGGTGGAGAGGGTGCGTTTTGAGCCAAGGCAGATTGGCTTGCTGTTGCGAACTTACGAATCCGCTTTTCGTATTGGATCGGAGGATACGGAGATCGCTACGGATGCGCTTTCGTGTGTGCTCTTTCCGAGTTTGGGAGTCTGCACGGCAGTCGTTGACGCCGGGTTTGGCACGCTAGAGGGAGATTGTTGGGCAGGCGTCGCTTCCGCTGTGGAGGAGTTGGGAGTCTCCCGATTGAGAGATGACGTGGAGGGCTGGATGCGTTTCCTGCAGGCGTGCGAGTCGCGAGAGATGCGATTCGCGTCCGTGAAGCAGGTCTTCGTGGAAACGGATACGAGCTTGCGGCAGTCGTTATGTAGCCGTTTGCGAGCGGCGTTTCCGAGGGCTGAATTCTATTCTTTGTTTGGCGTCTCGGCCGCTCCGGTGGCGGCCGTTCGCCCGTGGCCCGAGAGCGGGTCGGCCAGCGAAAAGGGCGAGGTCGGCTATGCCATGGGGCCGCTGCAAGCCGGGCTCGAGGCTCGCGTGACGGAGTGGGGGAACGGCAGCGCTGGGGACCGTTGCGAAGTGAAGCACGGCTGCGTGGGAGAGTTGCGTCTGCAGGGACCGGCAGTGGGGCAGCTTGCGGGAAAGACGGACGAACCGCTGCTGGCGTTTCGCGACGAGGCCGGGGCGCTCCGCTTGTGCGGACGCAGTTCGGAGGTGGTCAGGACGTCTTTCGGTCGCTACATTCCGGCTCGTTGCGAGCCCGTTTTCGAGCGTCACGAAAAGGTGGAAATGGCTAAGCTGGTTTCCTTGAATGCCAAGGCGGGCATTCGGCCGGGGATCGTGATCGCGGTGAAGGAAGGCGAGTTGCCTCGAGGCAAATTGGCCGAGTCGAAATTCAAGGCTGAATTGCTGCAGCTCGGAGCCGAGTTGGAGGATACGAAGCTGGTCCTCGACTTCTTTTTCGTGGAGCGAATACCGAATCTGCCGCGTGAGTCCTTGTCCCGACGCTATTCGACTTTGGCCAAGTTGAAGTCGCTTTTCTGAAGGTCATCGACAATTTGCGGGCAGACGCTCTCGAGCGTAGGGCTGGCGCTCGCGCCACGCCGCAATGCAGGATACTTAAGTAGGGATCTGCGGCACGTCGCCTTTCGGCTTAGCTCAAGCTCTACGACAAGCGACGGCCCTACGGGTAAACAGCAAATCCACTGCTTTTGTTGGCGAACCTTTTTGAAGCGGGGTGCTCTGCTTGGAATCGCGTGACAAGAACGCTCCCACGTGGGGCTGTTGTGGGGGGGGCGGAATTTACGCGGGTGTTTCCTAGCGTCGCACGGCGCGGACGAGCCAGTCCCACGAGTCTGCGTCTCTAGAATTTGAATACTCGATTTTGAGCATTTCTTGCACGTCGAACTGGTGTTCGCCGAGCAGGTATTCGATCTCGTCTTGGAAATAGTGTTTGGTCGGCAATCCGTCCAGGCGATGAATCCCTTGTTGCAGGTCTTGGGAGCTTGCCCGGGAAGATTGGCCTTGGGCCAAGGCTTCTTCGCAGCTGTGCCCTTGGTCGATCAGGTTGTCGACGCGTTGGATGAGATCCATTTGCACGGACTCTAGCGAGGGGAGCACAAGCAGGAGGGTGCCGCCGCTCACGACTTGGTTGGTCACGCAGCGCCAAGCCCGCAGGCGTTCGTCGAGCGATGGCATGATGAGTACGTTGACGCAGAGGGCGAAGTCGACGGGCTCGAAGGGCATGGGGTCTTCGCTGAGGTCGAGACGGTGCGAGCTTACGTTTTCGTAGGAGGCGCAACGTTGGCGGGTGGCTTGAACCCCTGTGGAGGCGAGGTCGCAGGCGACCACCGTCTTGAACAAGCGAGCGAGGGTGGGCGTGAATTGGCCGACTCCGCAACCGAGGTCCGCCGCGGTGGCGCCGGGATGCTTTTGAGCGAAAGCCTCGATGCTGCGGGCGACCAAGTGTTGCTTGTCGTTCTCGAAAACGCTGAGAACTTGATTGCTGTAGTCGCCTGATACCTGCTCCCAATGATCGCGGTTGATGACGGGTGGATGGGATGGTTGCGGGGTGTCAGGCATCAAGTTGTATTGGAAAAGGCAATTTTATAGACCGTATTTGTTTCGGAGCTTTTGGTGCAGCTCTTGGTCTTCCAGCTCGGCCTCGGTGATTTCGAGAGCATCGACCTCTGGCATGATCAGCTCGAAGAGGCGAGGCTCGATTTCTCCTTCCCGAATTCTGCCTACCGGTTTGGGGCGAGGGTCGGAGGGGATGAAAACTTGCCAGGTGAATTCGTGCTCTTTGCTGAGCAGGGTTAGCATCTCGAGCAAGGTGAGGGTGTCGACGGCTCCCATCAAGACGTCGTCGCGGTAGTCGACTTTGCTCGCTTGCCCGTCAGCCTTGGTCAGGTAGCGGTGCATCAGCTTGGTGCTGCCGCTGAGCAGGTTAGGATTTCGCTCATCGGCGGCGAGCTGGAAAGGCTGGTTCCACCAAGTGTGTTCTTGGGAGAGTTCGGCTGCTTCTTCGATCAAAGCGGCGACGTAGTCGTCTTCGAATTCCTCGAGCGTTGTATAGGAAAGTGCGGGAAGCATGGGAGAAAGGGTGAGTTGTGAATGTGGAAGGGTGAAGGGCGAGGAGGCTCAGGAGATGGGCTTGAGGCTTACGAGCTTGAAGATTACTTTTTCCGCTGCTTTGGAGGCGGGCACATCGACCTCAGCGGTGAGGGCCCAGTCGTTCAGCTCTTCGGGGTCGATCAGCATTTGCTCGACCGTCCAGCTTTGGCGGTCATCGGAAATCGTGATGTGGGTGTGCTCCTTGTTGCGGGCGGCAGGATCAAGGCGTATCCAGGATCTGGATTCGTAGTAGGAAGTCATGCGGTTTTCCAGTTCGACGTCCATCCACTTGGGCGTCTCGTCGTGCGTTTCGCTAAAGAGCGGGGCGAGGTCGTAGCTGTCCTCGAGCTCCTTGTATTGGCCGGCGGCGAGGAGGCTGATAAAGCTGAAGAGTTCGTTGCGGATGAGCCGAGTGAATGAGGAGCGGTCGCGCGTGATATCGGAGGCTCTCTCGGTGTCGGGAAGCGAGTCTGCGTCGAGCGTGCTGGCTTGGTATTCTGGATTGCGCATGAGCTCCCATTCGTCGATGAGGCTGGAGTCGACGTGGCGGAGCAGGTGCTCGAAGTAGATGATCATCTCGTCGACCTGATCGTCGCGGAACCCTTCCGGAATGGTGTTTTCGAGAACGCGATAGACGTTGGTGATGTGACGCAGCACCAGGCCTTCGGCTCGCTGCAGGCCGTAGAGCTTGATGTAGTCGGAAAAGCTGCTGTAGCGCTCGAACATTTCGCGAGCGATGGACTTGGGCTTGATGTTTTCGGACCCAACCCAGGGGTGCTTGCGAGCGAATTCGTTGAAGGTCTCGTAGATGAAGTCGGCTTCCGGCTTGGGGTATTCCATCGACTCCAGTTTTTCGATACGCTCGTCGTATTCGATGCCGTCCGCTTTCATCTCGGCCATCTTTTCGGTCTTTAGCTTGTCGAGTTGCTTGCGCAGGATGACGTCCGGGTTTTCGAGAATCGACTCCGCCAGGCTCAATAGCTTCAGCGCGTACTCGGGGTCCTTGGGATCGAGCAGGGCTAGGGTGTCGACGCAGTAGAGGGATAGGGTTTGGTTGAGCGAGAAGTCGTCCTGCAGCTCGACGTTGAGGGTGAGCTTTTGTCCGCTGCTGCCGGGAGGGGCGATTTCGATGATCTCGCGCTCCACGAGGGCTCGGAAAAGCTGGAAGGCTTTCTTGCGGAGGGCAGGCTTGGTTCCGGGAAGGTTGTGCGAGTCGTTGATGAGCTTGCGCATGGCCCGGCAGCCGTCGCCCTCGCGGCTGAGCACGTTGAGCAGCATGCCGTGCGACACGGCGAAGCGAGATTCGAGCGGCTCGGCGGGAGCTTTCTGAAGCTTGTCGTAAGTTTCCTCGTCCCACTGCACGAAGCCTTTGGCGGGCGGTTTCTTTTTGACCAGCTTCTTCTTTTTCTTGGCGTCGTTCCCGGCTCTGGCTTCGGCTCGCTTGTTCTCGATGACGTGCTCGGGGGCGAGCGCGACGACGTATCCATGATCGTCATACCCTTTGCGCCCGGCTCTTCCTGAAATTTGGTGGAAGTCGCGAGCGGAGAGGATGGAGGTCTTGCGCCCCCCGTACTTGCAAAGCTGGGTGAAGAGGACGGTGCGGATGGGGACGTTGACGCCGACGCCGAGAGTGTCGGTGCCGCAGATGAACTTGAGCAGTCCTTTCTGGGCGAATTTTTCCACGAGGACGCGGTACTTGGGCAGGAGTCCGGCGTGGTGGAGACCGATGCCGTTGAGGAGGCACTTCTTGATTTCCTTGCCAAAGGGGCTGGTAAATTCGACGCCTTTGAGCTCCTCTTTGATCAACTCCTTTTCCTCCTTGCTGCAGGCGTTGTAGCTGAGCAAGTTTTGCGCGGTGTCGGAGGCGGCCCGTTGGGTGAAGTGCACGATGTAGCAGGGAAGCTTGTTTTGCTCCCGCAGCTTGTCGAGGGCCTCCACCATGGGTATTTCGAGGTAGGAAAATTCGAGAGGGACCGGTCGTTGTTTGCTGGATACAGTGACGCACTCCACTCCGGTCAGGTCCTCTAGGCCGCGCGAGAAGAAAGCGGTTTCTCCAAGGGTGGCCGAGATGAGCAGGAATTTGGATTGGGGCAGGGTGAGGAGCGGAACTTGCCAGGCGACGCCGCGCTCGTGGTCCGAGTAATAGTGGAACTCGTCCATGATGACGTCGTGCACCTTAGCCTTCTCGCCGTCGCGCAAGGCGATGTTGGATAGGATTTCGGCGGTGCAGCAAAGGATGGGGGCGTTGCGGTTGACGGAGGCGTCTCCGGTCATCATGCCCACGTTTTCCGGTCCGAAGTCGCGGCAAAGGGCGAGGAACTTCTCGTTGACCAAGGCTTTGATGGGGCAGGTGTAGACGGAGCGGCGTCCGAGCGAGGCCGAGTAGAAGTGCATGGCGGCCGCGACGAGCGACTTGCCGGAACCGGTCGGGGTGTTGAGGATGACGTGCTTGCCCGCGAAGATCTCGAGGATGGCCTCCTCCTGGGCCGGGTAGAGCTCGATGCCTTTCTCGGCAGTGTAGTCGAGAAATCGTTCCAAAAGGGCATCTGGATCTTTAGTGTCGGTGGCTGGCTCGAGGGGAAAGGTCAAAGGAAGGAATGATTTTACGATAGTGACGCGCGGATCGGCAGTCAGGTCATTGGTTTGAAAGGGCCGCAGCTTGAAGAGTCATGGCGGAAAGTGAAGGGGGAAATTCCGCGTTGACGCAGCTAGCTCGATCGCCGGCAGGAGCGTTCGCGGAGCGCGGATCGAATATGCTGCTTCTCCGAGCGATGCGCAGGCTTGCAGCTTGCTGCAGACCGCAGCGCAAACCGGTTTTCAGCGCGACGCGGTCTGGACCAAGTTCCAAGCTTACAAAAGCTCGAGTTATCGGATCTAAGCTGAGCGTCTCTCGATCTTGAGTTTTGCGGGCCGCAGACCATTCAGGTAGCGGTCTTTGGGGGGATCACCATTTTTTTGGGGAGAGATCCTATTGTGGGAAGTGCCCTTGTGGCACGATCGATCTTGCCCAATCGCGGCACGAGGCCGCTTCCCACAGTTGGACCGAATGCATAGCCAGCAATTTCCACTGCTTTTGGAGATGAACCTTTATTTTGGGGGCTTCACCAGAAGTAGAGGAAACTAGTTTCTCGTGAACGCTTGGTAAGCCGCGTCGACGAAGCCCTGCGTTTTGTCTATTTCATCGGAAAGATTGTCTGAAAATATGGATACGATAGCTTGGTGCCCCAGTTTTTCCATGCAGTAAAGAAAACGGCCGAGGAGCTCCTCTCTATTTAAGGTGGGATGCTTTAGGATCGGCGCCGCTTTCCAATAGAGGTATGCAGCCAGACCGTGTTGTTCGAGCAGCAGGGCGTTGTCGGCGTACTTGTAGTAACGCTCTTCCAAGCTAAGGTTCTTGGATCCGAGATCTCGCAATTCCATGCGGAGCAGCATCTGGGTTATTTCGCGGCTGCCGGAGTAGTTTCCACCAATCATGAACAATGGGTCGAGGGACTGGATCTTTTGGGAAAGGCTGCGGGACTTGTCGCTAAGGCTGTCTTCCAAGAATGTTGGAGAGCTGAGCGCAATTTCCCAATTAGCCCAGACGGACTTCGGAAAAACGTCGGTGACCGTTTTATAGATGCGGATAGCTGCTTCCTTGTTTCCTTGGTCGTGTTGTTGTATTCCAGATTGGATACGTTGAGCTTGCAGCTCGTAGAATTCGTCTAGTTCGCTCGTGAGCATTTGCATCGAATGGGTCCCAAAATTCTCGGTTAGCCCCTCTCCGAAGGTAAAAGGGGATAGCGAGGTCGTAATTCGCCTCGCCTTGTCGAGTTCTCCGGATCGGAGGTAGAGGGATACGAGGATGGAATCGATCAATTGGTTGTCAGGTGGCATTTGCAGAAGAGCGGTCCAGAAGCTCGGATTTTGGTAGGTCAAAGACTCGACGTTATGGCTTGAGCGCATGTCGATATCCAGCAGGCCTTGACCGTAGCGTCTCACAGCGTGGCAACAGTCTTCGTCCGGCTTTTCGCTCGCAATCTTGATCGCTTTTCGCAGCACCTCGGAGCGGGCGGATTCGATGAGCCTGAGGTAAGTCGTTTTGAAGTCCCGTTGCCTCCTCTGGCCTGCAATCTCGTTTTTGCGAAGGTCTCCAAATTCCAATGACTTTCGGTAAAATACCTCAGCGTGCTGAATGGAGTCTTCGTACTCGTAGATGGTGCCGAGCTCAAAGAAGAGGCTCGAGACGATGGGATTGGGAGCTCTGACGAACACGAGGCGTTCGCTGAGCTGCACCAGTATCGCGTCCCGGGTGCGGGCACGATTTTTGTTGTCGGACCAGTCCAATTCCAATGCCGAAACGTAGTGGGTATCTAGCCAGCGGGAATTTTTACCGAGAGCAATTTTGGCGTCGAGAATTGCGCTGTGTATCCATTCGGAACCTTGGTGGGATGCTGGGTTTCGCTTTTGTCCCTCGGCGATCCACTTTTTGGCCTGCTTCAGGTTGCCGCTCAATTCGTAGGCGGTGCCCAGGTTGGTTGCGGTCTGATATTGGTTTGGGTAGAGTCGTTCCTGTTTTTTTAGCGTTTGGATCGCTCCTTTGTATTCGCCGGTGAATATGAGGGCGGAGGCGTATTCGTTCATGACGGAGAATTTGGGCTCTTTTTCGGTGGCGTCCCTCTGGAGCGTCTCTGCTCGCAACTGCCAGTAGTTTGGATTGCGTTTCAAGCTTTCCGCCAACTCCTCGAAATTGGAATCAATCGAGAAATTCGAGGGGTCAACGTCCCCGATGCTTGTTGTTTCCGCATCCGGAACGGAGAGTTTCAGCTCTGCTTTCAATGCTGGCAGATCGATTGGAGTATCCGAATGGTTGGGAGGGCTCAATTCCTCCAGCAGTTGGTGCATGTGTCTATCGGCGAGCAGCTCCGCGTAGCGTGGATCGCCGGGATTGATGCAGGAGAAGAGGGATTGGGCCAAGAGTAGCGCCAGCGGAACGAGCGTTTTTTTCATTGGGGTTTGGGGATGATTTAGCGGGGCTGGGAGCTTTCGATTTTTTGGAGATTACTGGAGGGCTGCTTTCAGGAGTTGCTCTACGCGGCTGCGGGCGAAGTCGGCAGCGTCGGTGAATTCGAGCGATTGGTAGGTCTTCTTGAGTTTGGTGTAGCGCATGATGTGGTCGGGCTGGGTGGCTTCATGAAGCTTGCGCAAGCAGACGGGGCAGAGGTGCATGGGCGAGCGGTCGGTTTCGCTCAGGTTGTTCGATCCATTCATGAGGCAGTGGTAGTAGGTGCAGTGCATCATCCCATACATGTGGCCGATTTCATGGGTCATCACTTTTAGGGCCCGTTGTAAATAGAGCGTGCCGTCTTTGTCGCGGTCGCCGTAGCGAGCGAAGCTAAAAACGCCTACGCTTTTTTGCAGGTTCGCCATGCCGAATACGAAGTTCCAGGACTCGTCAGGATAGAGGTCAGTTTCGCTGAAAGCGATAATCGCGTAGGCGTCCTTGGGTTTGTTCAAGTCGAGAACGGTAAGAATATCCTTTGCGTTGAGCTGAGGCTCGGAGGTGAAGGCGTTGACGCGGCTGCGGATACGGTTGGGGTCGACGCGAAGGGAGTCCATGAGCCGGACCTCGGTATTGAAGAAGTCGCTACAGTAGTTCGCGAGAAGCTCTTTGTCTGCGTCGCTGATGCTCTCTTCTCCGATGGGTTGAAGGTATAGGTAGGGGCGGTCCTTGTCCGGTACGTTGAAGTTTCCCGCCTTGAACTGAGGGAAGGTTTGCCCGCGTTCGCGATGCGATGCGAGCCAGTCGTTGCTACCCGGCGCGGGGATAGGGGCGATATCAACTGTATCGAGAAAGAGGGTACGGAGCTCCGAAGGAATCGATTCGATATTACCGAGCGCTTCGACGCATTTTAGATTACTCGGCGGGATGAATTCCGAAGCTTCGGCCAAGGCCAGGAAGGAGGAGCAAAACAAGAGGGGTAAGCGTTTCATCACAATAAGACTACATCTGTAGTCTTTGCTGTCAAGCGGGCTGGATCGATTAGGGATGGGGGATGATCGGTTGTGGGGTTGTTCTCCTTTTTCCTAGAGGCTCCAGAGAAGTGTCGTTTCGCCCCGTTTCACGAGCCATTGATCGTTGTTGGGGGCCAGTGTGGCGGCGCTCGCGTGGAAAGAAAGCTTGAGATCCTCGATTTCGGGGCAGCCCGCTTTTTGCCAGCGCTTCGCGGCCCGGCGTACTTGGATGAGGCAATCTTCTTCTCCGTAGACGAGCAGTCTATCCTCGTTGAAGATGACGAGACTTTTTCCCGACGGATCGAGGACTCCCCAGAACTCTTCGTCGAAGTCCTGTCCGTGGTTCGGCAGCAAGTAGGTGTGCTGGCAGTCGTAAACCAGTTTTAGAAATTCGAGGAATTGGGGGATGGAAGGGGCGGGAATCTTGATGGAGTCCCAAGTTAACTCGCTCGCGAGGGCCAGGCCGGTTTCGGAAATAGGGCGAGGCGATTGCTCGGGGATGGTTTGTGACCCGGTCACGGGGACGAAGCTGCAGGGGAAGTGTAGGTCGCTCGTGAATACGCCTGATTCCGTTTTTTTAAGGAGGCAGAGCAAGTCGTAGTGCGGTTGGGCCTTCAGTACGAAAAGCAATAGTCCATCGTCCTTGATCTGCGAAAAGAAGCAGGAAGGAAGTTCCCAGGCGCTCGCTGTGAATACGCCGCGGTCGAAGGGCTCGGAGGTTTCGGCGCTAAGGCTGGCGTCGCCGGCGCAAAAGTCCACTTGGGAAAGGCCCATGGCAGCGAGGCTTGATTGAGCTGCTGCTACAAGCTCCTCGATGATTTCGATGCTTTTGACGTATCCAGAATCGCCGACCAAACGGCCCATGAGGGCCGCATTCCATCCGCTGCCGCCACCGAGTTCTATGATGCGGTGACCTTGCTCCAGCTCGAGCAGGTCGAGCATGTAGAGCACGAGGGAAGGTTGGGAGACGGTCGAGAGGGAGCGGCCGTTAGCGTCGCGATAGATGCAAAGCGGGTGGTCGGAATAGATTTCGGCGATATGCTCTTTGATCGGCGCTTTCGAGAGGTCGATCCATTCGCGCTTTTGGGAGGAGTAGAACTTGGGGGCGAAGCTGTGGCGCGGCGTTTTGAGAAAGGCGCGGCGGATGGCCTTAGGGATGCGGCCGCGTTCGAAGAATCGCTCTGCTGAGAAGAGCAGGTTGGCTTGGTGTTCGGCTACGAGTTGCGCTTCTGGCTCGCTAAGATCTTTCACGCCGGAGGACGCTAGGCAGGGTGGCAATGTTGGCGACCAAAAAGGAATCGCTCCTCATAGAACGCGGCGTGATTATCAGTACTGAAAATCGCGCCGCGAGGCCGCTTCCTGCCGAGAAGCGGCTTTCGGGAAACTCAGTGGGCGTTCGCTAGGCCAAGACGTGGTGGTCCTTGGCGCTTTTGACCTCGAGTCGCAGTTGTCGGGCGAGTTCGTCGAGCGACTCCGCAGAGGCGGGCATCGCCCGGAGGATACGGGCCCGGTTGTTTGCGACCCAAGGATCGGCGGATACGCCGGGGCGGGTGGTCGCGTCGAGGTTCACCAAGCGCTTCCAATTTTGCGCCATCTGTTCGCCAAGCTCGTCGAGCTTTCGCTGGCGAAGTCGCGGTTCGCTCTCCTTCGTTTCCAGCAGGACGCGAGCGAGGCTTTCCGCCTCCTGCATGCCGAGATTGAGGCTAAGGTTGCCGAGGGGCGCGAAGGTGCGAGCGGAGTCGCCCAGGAAGAAGACGTTCCCGGCGCGAGGCGTGGGCAAGTAGCGCTTCTTGAAGGGCACGGCGGCTCGGTAGCGCAGTTTGTTCACGTATCCAACATTCCAGGGCACGCGTTCTTTGACGAGTTGGTGGAAATGCTCTTCGTCGAGATAGTCGGGGAGGTTTGCGGCGTCCTGCAGGAAGGAGCGTTCCTTTTCGCGATTGCGGGACGGTAAGGTGAGCCCCTTGTACTGGAATTGGAGTCGAGCGATGCCGTCCTCTATCGGTTGCTGGGCGGTTGCCAGTCCTTCCTTGATGCTCAAGAAGCAGGTGTGGCTAGGGTCGCGGTCTGTCTCGAATTCGAAGGATACGAAGAACTGGTCTTCGCCCAGCGGCTGGCTTTCGAGTCCAGCTAGCCGATGGAGGATGGAATTGTAGCCATCTGCGGCGACGAGGGTCTTGGCTTGGAGGTGTATCGACTTTACGATTACACGTTCCATATGCGAGATCGCATAGCCGGTGCCGCGGTCCGAGTAGCGGTCGGCGGTGATTTGTACGGCGCCATCCTCAGGCTCGTATTCGGAAACGCGATGGTTCCAGAGAATGTGCATGCCTGCTTCGTTGAGTTCGTCCTCCAAGATGGCCTCCAACTCGGATTGCGGAATGCTGAGGGCGAAGGGGAAACCGTGCGGATGAAGGTTTAGGTGCACGGATTGGCGATGGCAGACGTCGTCGTAAATAGATACCTGATGGATGGCGTATCCGGAGGCGACGACCCGATCGGCGATGCCGAAGCGTTGCAGCAGCACGAGGGTCTCGGGGTGCAGGATGGTGGCGTTGCTGCTGGTGCAGGTGCGCGGGGCGGAATCGACGATCATGACGTCATCGCCTCCATCCGCTAGTGCCAAGGCGGCAAGCATGCCGCACGGACCTGCTCCGACCACGAGTGTTTCTACGCTTTTCTTGCCAAACATGATACCCCCTCTTTCTGCTTAAGAGTTCTCGTTTTTCGGCTGTCCCGAATGCTCGCGGGGAAGGCCCCAGGCGGGTTGCTTCGGGGTAGTCGCTGCATCGTCTGATGCGCGTATAAGTTAATCTGAATCTGCCCAAAGGGCAAGCGAGGCGAGGAGATGGTGGCCCGAAAATTGCGCTTTCTAATAGCTTAGATTAAAGACGCGCCCTGAGGCTTGTAGCGACTGATGCAATCAAGGTTTGTCGCTTGGTAAAAAAGCGCTTTGCATTGGGGGTATGCCGGAACCAGAGGAAACGCCTGAACATTGGTCCAAATTTCGCGAACGCTGTCGATTGATTATCTTTCACTCGACGCGGCCGGCGGAGAAGCTTTTCGACGTATTGCTGATTCTGGCGATTATTGTGAGCGTCATCACCGTAATGCTGGCCAGCGTAGAGTTGATACGGGCGGAATACGGTGGTCTGATTTACGCTGTGGAGTGGGTGTTTACCGGGCTCTTCACCCTAGAGTATTTTGTTCGCATCTATGTATCGAAAAAGCCCTTACGCTATATCTTCAGCTTTTTCGGTTTGGTGGACTTGCTGTCGATTTTACCGACTTACGTGGACCTTTTCCTGCCGGGCGCCCATTACCTGATGCTGTTCCGCGCCTTGCGCGTGCTGCGGATTTTCCGGGTCTTGAAGATGGTGCAGTTCGTGGGGGAGGCGAACCAGCTCTACGCTGCGATCAAGGCGAGCTTGCGCAAGATCATCGTTTTCGTGATGGCGGTGGTGACGATGGTGCTGATTCTCGGTTCGATCATGTATTTGATCGAGGGGCCGGAACACGGTTTCACTAGCATCCCCAAGAGCGTTTACTGGGCGATTGTCACCTTGACGACGGTGGGCTACGGCGACATCTCGCCGCAAACTCCCTTGGGGCAAATGTTCGCGTCCCTGATCATGATCACGGGCTACGGGGTGATCGCGGTTCCCACCGGGATTGTGACCGCGGAGCTGACCTTGGCGACGACGACGGAGAAGAACGAGCGGCGCTGCGAAACCTGTGGGGAGACCGGGCACAAGTACACGGCGAAGTATTGCCGGAATTGCGGCGAGCGGTTGTAGGGAAAGAGCGTCTTCGGAGAAGCCGCGCCACCTTTGCACGCTTTGGGTCAGGAGGCTTTAGCCGTCCAGATGCGGAGGGTGCGCAGGAGGTAGGACTCGAGCACGGCCTCGGTCTTCATGTTGAGGCGAAGCAGGTTAGTGGAGTTTTCGAGGGCTTCCACGGACTCGATGAACTTTTGCGGGACCGTGGTATCGTCGAAGAGCTTCTTGCGGGCGAGGACCTCGGTGGCGTTCTCCATCGCGGCCAGAAAATCCTGACGTATGGAAATGCTGATACGGGACTCGAGGGCGATTCGCTCGTCGTCCTTCATGTCTTCGGGCAAATTCTTGGACTGGTCTTTCCAGGCTGCCTTGCCGAGTTCGCCGATGATGGCGCTGAATCGTTCGACGAGGGAATAGGCTCCGATGATGAAGTGGGGTATGCTTTGCTTGCCTCCGGGGCCGCCGGTCAACAGGTCTTCCAGCCACTTTTTGTAGGCTTCGAGCCAAGCTTGGGCGCTGGGGTCGTCGAAAGTGTGGGCCGCGGTGGGAAGGCGGAAGAGTTGGCAGCGGCTGCGGATCGTAGCCAGCAAGGAGTGGGGGCGGGTGGTGAGCAGCAGGATCGTGGTGTTCAGCGGCGGCTCTTCCAGTGTTTTGAGGAAGGCGTTGGCGGCGCTGGTGTTGAAGCGGTCGACTTCGAAAACGATAGCGACTTTACGCTCGCCCGCTTGCGGGGAATGCTGGATCTGGCGAATGGCTTCGCGGGTGTCGTCCACCGAAATGACGCGGGACTTCTTGGAAGGGCGCAGGGTGAAGACGTCCGGATGGCGAAAGAGCTTTTCCTCCAGCTCGTCGCCGTAGGCCTGCACGCCGAGTAGCCGGGCGGAGAGCTCGGTGGCGAAGCGTTCGACCACGGACAGGTTTTGCCCGTGGATGAGCAGGGCGTGGGCGAGCCGGTTTTCGGCCATGGCCCGGTTGATGAGAGCTTGTGGATCTGTGGGCGCGGTGGCTTCGGTCACTGTCGGCGGAGGAAAAGCGGGTGGAGGATCGCGGCGCAAGGCCGCTTCCCACGCGATTCTAGAGGTTCTCGAGGGCGGTTTTGAGGATTTCCTCTTGGTTGATTTCGAGAGGGCGGGTTCCGTCGACGACATGGAATCGCTCTGGCATGGAGCCTGCCAGCAAGAGGTATCCGTCGCGTACCTTTTTGTAGAACTCGCTGTTTTCTTCCTCCATACGGTCCGGAATGTCGGTGGCGCGGCGCTTGACGCGACGCATGGATTCCTCGTGCGGCACGTCGAGGATGAAGGTGAGGTCGGGAGTGACCGGGCCCACGGCGAACTGGTTGATGAAGGAAACCGGGTCGGTCGCGATGCTGCGAGCGGCGCCTTGGTAGACGGTGGTGGAGTCCAGGAAGCGGTCGCAGATGACGACGCAGCCCTTTTCGAGCGAAGGCAGGATGAGCTCGCGAACGAGCTGGGCGCGAGCGGCCCCGAAGAGGAGCAGCTCGGTTTCGGGAGTCATGCCTTTGCCCGCGGCGCTGTGGATGAGCAAATGGCGGATCTCCTCTCCGATCGCGGTGCCACCCGGCTCGCGGGTGACCACGACTTCGTGGCCCATGCCGAGGAGCTCCTCTGCGAGGAGCTCGATTTGGGTGGACTTGCCGCTGCCTTCTGGGCCTTCGAAGGTAAAGAACGTGCCGGGATAGGAAATCTTCTTGCTCATAAGCGATGGGACTACTTCCACTCGCGAAGGAATGTCTCGATGTTGTCAAGATTTGGACTGACGGCGGTGCGCACGTAGTAGCCGGAGAAGCAGACGCCGACGGTGAGGCAGGCTTCGGGAGAGAGCCCGAGCTGCTGTCCCGTCATGAAGCCGGCGTTGAAGTGGTCTCCGGCGCCGGTGGTGATCTTCGGCTTTTGCACGTACGGCCCCTCGACGCACCATTCGCCGTCCTTGGTGGCGCAAGCGGCGCGTTCCTTCGGGTGAACGACGACCATCTTGAGGTCGAGCTCGCGGCGGATCTTGGCGGCCATGCGCTTGAGCGAATCCGCGTCGTCGCCAGATTCGTCGATGTGGAAGGCTTCGCTGACCTGCTGGCCCTCGGCGAGGTTGAGGCCGAGCACGGCGTTGCCGTGATTCTGGAATTTGGAGATGACCTTGAGCGCGGAAACGAGGTCGGAGGTGGAGCGTTTCTCCGGATCGGCCAGGTCGAAGAAGAAGGAGCGTCCGCCGTCAAGCGGGGGGAGATTGGGCAGCGCTTTGGAGAGCAGGTCCTCGAAGATCTGCGTCATGTTGGGGATCATGGTCCAGTTGACCAAGGAGATGAGGGAGCTGCGCGAGAGCTCGTCCAGCAGGGCGCCTTCGCCCATGGCTTCCACGATGGCGTCGTAGGTGATGTCTTCGAGGTACTTGGTGATGCCCATCATGATCTTGCCGTCGGTGAACTCGACCGCGTTGGTGAGCCCTGGGTCGGAGATGGAGACGGTGTTGGTCTTTTCCGCGAACTCTTGGAAGACGGGATGGACGTTTGGCTTGCCCAGCGAGCCGATATAGCGGAGGGGGAATCCGGCGGCCACAAGAGCGTTGGCCATGATGGGGCCGTTGCCGCCGAGCTTTTCCATGCGGGGGAACATCTCGATGTTGGCGCTCTTGCCGGCGGCCGCGCTGATGCGGGAGCCGAAGTCGGAAATGGTTTCCAGGCGGGTGAAGTTTTCCCCGGCGCCGTTTCGCTTGTCGACGAGATGGAGGATTGTATCCACAAATCCATCCAGTCCGACCACGACGCGCTTGCCCGCCTGGTTGTTGCGATTTTCCGATAGTTCCTGAAGAGCTCTTTGACGGTAGTCCATAAATTAGAGGGGGTAGAGAAAGCGCTGAAGTAAGCGTCGGGCGGCGGGTAGCGCAATAGAATTTGTTTGTGTAGGCTGGATGTAAAAGCCTGAGGGATGGCAGCTATTTTACGGAGCGGTTGAAAATTTGTTGAACGTATTGCTCCGCTTGCGTTCAAAGGGGTGTCGGAATGCCTCCGGCTCGTCCCTTTTCGTCTACAACAAATTCATCACCGCCGTGCTTCTAGCCCAATCCGCGAGCCTCTTCACTTATTTCAGCCAGAGTAACCTGGCAGGTAAATTCATCATCATAGCCTTGGCCTTCTTCAGCGTCTGCGCTTGGGCCGTGATGATCGGGAAGTATTGGGAGCTGAAAAAGTTCCGTCTGCTCAACCTTGGATTCGAGCATAACCTGCACCGGCAGACCTCCATCCTCAACCCGCCCGCCAGCTTCAAGGCTCCGCGCCAAGTGCCTTACGCCGCTCTCTATCTCGACGCGGTGGATGCCTATCACCGCATCCAAGCGAAGAACGGCGAGTCCGACGAGCAGCTGCGCTCGGCTCGGGTGGAGCATGTGGAGAACGCCTTGCAGCGGGCCTTGGCGAACAAGACGCTAAGCTACGAGTCGAGCATGGTTTTCCTCGCAACCATCGTTTCCGGCGCCCCGTTTTTCGGCCTGCTCGGTACGGTTTGGGGCGTGATGGACGCCTTTGGCTCCATGGGGCTGCAGTCGAACGCGACCCTGCAAAACCTCGCTCCGGGCGTTTCGGGAGCCTTGCTCACCACGGTTGCCGGTTTGTGCGTGGCGATCCCGTCGGTATTTGGATACAACTATCTTTTGTCGCGTACCAAGATTTTGGTTACGGAGCTGGAGAACTTCGCCAGCGCCTTGGCCGACGTGATCGAGCTGGAGAGCCGTTAAGGGCATTTCGAACGGTAAAGAGTGAAACGGATTTCTGATGGCACGCTCCTTTCATAGAAAACGCTCGCTGGAGCCCAACTCCGAGCTGAACGTGACGGCTTTGATCGACTTGGGCTTCGCCCTGTTGATCATCTTCATGATCAGCACGCCGCTCATCGAGAAGGAGCAAGTCATGGAAGTGGACCTGCCGGTTTCGGGGCAGAGCAGCGAGAAGGCGCAACCGAAGTCGGTGGACATCACGGTATTGAAAGATGGATACCGGGTGGACGGAAACCTGATGGGCGAGCCTGAGCTGGAGCGGGAGCTGGCGGGATTTGCCACCATGAGCAAAGCCCCGGTTATCAGCATTCGCGGGGACGCGGAGACGCCGTACCAGCGCATCATGAACTTGATGGACTTGCTCAAAGAGTACGAGCTCGGCAAGATTCACTTCGTCACGAAGGAGAAGGAATAGGGTAGCAAAGCGATGAACGACGTTCGCCTCGCCAACATGTTTTACGAGCAAAGGGGACCGCTGGTCTTCTCGGCGAGCGTGCATTTGGCCCTGTTGGTGGTGACTGCGATCTGGGTCCTGTTCTTTGCCGAGCAGGAGAAGGAACCTTTTCAATTCGAGCTGGTGCCGCCACCGTCGGGAGGAGCTGCCCAGCAGCAACAATCGCAGTCGCAGCCGACCCTCGAGGACATCAAGTACGACCCGGTGGAAGACAGCATGCCCACGCTCGACGACATCCAGGTGCCCGAGCGTCCGGTTCGCACCATCGAGGTGGAGGTCCCGCCCGAACCAAAGCCCGAGCCGGTAGTCAGGCGCGAGCAGCCAGTGGTGGAAGTGACTCCGCCCAAGCAGCAGCAGATGAGTCTCGAGGACTTTTTGAACCAGAATCCGGATGCGGACAAAATCAAGAACGTGCGCAAGAACCCGGCTCCTACCACAAACCGTCGTCCCAAGATCAACGTTCCGCAATTCGAAGGGATCCAGATCGGCAGCCTGCCCGCCGCGGAGATTGCTAGCTACAGCCAAGCAGACCAAGACGCCTTGGGCAGCTACATTGCTGGTTTCAAAGCGTCGCTCAAGCGAGCGGTCGCGAGCCATCCTTCGCGCGGGGCGAAGCTCTCGGCCTTGGTGGTGTGCGATATTTTGGCCAACGGTTCGGTGCGCAACGTGCGTATCGTGCGCAGCAGCGGAGACCGGGAATTCGACAACAAGGTGCTGGCCGGCTACGGACGTCTCGCTTCCTACGTTCCGCCGCCCAAGGGCCAGGCTTTGATGGGCTTGCAGATCGAGTTCGTGCAGCAGTGGTAGGGCGGACTGGTTCAGCCTGAGCTCCGTCGAAGGGCCCTGTCCGCAGCGTTGCATGATAATGGATCATGGTCGGAGCGATACGTTTGCGCGCGCTGCGGCTGTCTGGGCCAGACAGCCCTACCTCGGCTGAATGAGAGGGGGCGTGAACATTATCGTCGGCGCCTGATCCTGCCATGCGGGCCCTGGCTAAGGTGAGGGGTGTCGCCTGAGGCTTGGAACAGCGCTACGGATTTTCACACCTTTTGATAGGCGCAGAGATCGTTGTCGCCGTAATAGCAGAGCAAATACGCTCCGTCCGCTGCTACGGATTCGAAGAGGTCGAGGTGGGACTGTTGCTCCTCCGGCCAAGGGTAGGCGTAGAAGAGGTCGATATCGTCGAGCTGCCAGTCGCAGTCCTCGTAGGCGAAGCTCTCGCTGCGGGCGTTTGCGGGCGTCATCAGCTCGCGTCCGCCTTGCGTCTGCAAAAAGTCGAAACCTTTCGGCAAGAAGCTGCTTTCCAGAAAGAGGGCAGGAACTTGCTGTTGAGCGGCGAGGGTTCGGGAGCGTTTGACAAGTTCGGGTTCGATCTCGATGCCATGGGCCTCGTATCCTGACAACGATGCCAAGCAAGTCGCAATGCCCAGTCCGCTGCCCCATTCGCAGAAGCGATTGCCGAGAAGGAGCTCACCGTCCTTCAACGTTTTCAAGCCGCGGCAGACCAGCTCGTAGTCGGCGGGCAAGAAGCGAGGGATCCTCTTGTTCGCTCCCGTATCGAAAAAGTCGTTACAAAACAGGTCCGCAGCTTCGAGGAAGCTGCGGACCTTGGGGGAAAGCGGTTCCTTGGTGAGCTCGAGGTGGCGCTCGCGCAGGGGCATCTACTTATTCTTCTCGAGAACGGCGAGCACGGTGGCGGTGTCCTCGCGGGCGTTCACTTCCTCGTTCTTGTAGATGATCTTGCCGTCCTTGCCGATGATGAAGGTCCAGCGGGAAGTGGTGAGGTTGCGGAAAAAGGTGTGCATGTCGCCATTGACTTCGCGTTCCAGCGAGCCGCCGGCACGGGTAGGAACGCCGAAAATGGCGGCGATTGAGCCGTTGGGGTCGGAGAGAAGCGGGAAGTTCAAGTTGTGCGCTTCTTTGAAGAGGGATAGGCCTTTGACGGAGTCGCCGCTCACGCCGACTACGATGGCGTCTGCCTTGTCGAGGTTGGTGGAGTAGTCTCGGTAGGCGCAGGCTTGGGCGGTGCAGCCTCCGGTCATAGCCGCCGGGTAGAAGTAGACGACGATGTTCTTTTTGCCGAGGTGCTCGGCGACGGTCCAGATTTCGCCCGTGTCGTCGTTGGCGGCGAAATTGGCGACTTCGCTGCCGACCTCGAGGGCAGCGGAGGAAAGGGAAGCGGAGAGGGACATGGCGGAGAGGGTGAGCAGTTGCAGGAATTTCTTCATGTGGGGGGAGACGAACGGATCGTTGCTTTGCTTGTGGGGAACTTGCGCGGGAGCGGCAACTTCGTTTTTTGGGGGGCGCTTGCCGACGCGGCAATCCGCTAGAATCGAAAGGCCCGGCGCTTTTCTTCGTGACCTTTGCGGATGGCTTCGAGTAGTTTGCAACACGTGTAGGGTTTTGCGTTCCGAAGTCAGCTCCCTCACGCGTTTACCCCAAAGTTTCAGAGTTTTATGAACCGATTTTTTCAAGCGATATTCGCGGCGGCGTGGGCTGCCGTTTCTCTGCAAGCCTTTCCGGATTGGGACGATGCGCTCAGGCAATCGAGCGATTGGTACGGCTCCGCGGAAGCCGCCCAAGTGGCGGACTCGGTATTGGCCTACCAGACGGATTCCGGAGGCTGGCCCAAGAACCTGAACTTGGCGGAACCGCCTTCCGAGGCCTATCTTACAGGTAGCGAAAAGGCCCGCTATCCGACCATCGACAATGGCGGCACGACAACGCCCCTGTTTTATTTGGCCCGCGTGAACGCTGCCCAGCCAGACGCGAAGTGGCGGGCTGCCATGCAGCGTGGCATCGACTACTTGCTGGAGGCCCAGTACGAGAATGGGGGCTGGCCCCAGTTTTATCCGCTGCGCGAGGGATACTACTCTCACATCACCTACAACGACAACGCCATGGTGCGGGTGATGCGGGTACTGGAAGAAGTCAGCAGTGGAGAATCGGTTTGGACCTGGGTAGACGAGGCGACCAAGCAGCAGGCAGCTGCAGCGGTTGAGAAGGGAATTGAGTGCATTTTGGCGACCCAGGTGCGAGTGGATGGGCAATTGACGGTTTGGTGCGCCCAACACGACGTGGAAACCTTGGCTCCCGCCAAGGCTCGGGCTTTCGAGCTTGTTTCGCTTTCCGGCGGCGAATCGGTGGAGATCGTGCGTTTCTTGATGGACATCGAAACTCCGTCCCCGCGGGTGGTCGCCGCGATCGAAGGCGCGGTCGCTTGGTTCAGCAAGGTGGCCATACCTGGAATGAGCTCGGAATTGGTCCGAGATGCCAATGGAGAGAGGGACCGGATTCTGAAGGAGTCTCCGGGAGAGGACCTCTGGGCCCGCTTCTATGAAATTGGAACGAATCGCCCCATTTTTGTGGGCAGGGACAGCGTGGTTCGCTACGAGCTATCGGAGATCGAGCAAGAGCGTCGCGGAGGCTACGGGTACTACGGAAGCTGGCCGAAGGATATGATTTCGAAGGAATACCCGGAATGGCGCAGTCGCCTGGCCCTGCAGTCGGAAGGTCCCGTACTCTACTTGGTGGGCGACTCCACCATGGCGGACAAGCCACGTCCTACCACGCCGGAGAAAGGCTGGGGGCAATTGCTGCGCGAGTATGCCTTGTTGCCGCTGCGGGTCGACAATCATGCGAGGAATGGCCGCAGCACCAAGTCGTTCATCGATGAAGGGCGCTGGGACGAGGTGGTGAGCCGACTCAAGGAAGGGGACTGGGTGTTGATCCAGTTCGGCCACAATGACGAGAAGGAGCACAAGCCGTCGGTCTATGCGGAGGCGCATACCAGCTATCGGGACAATTTGAGGCGGATGGTCCGCGAGACGCGGGCGAAGGGGGCGAATCCCATCCTCGCCACCTCCGTGGCGCGGCGAAAGTGGGACGACGCGGGCGAGCGCATGGTGCCCACTCATGGCGACTACCCTCTGGTAGTGCGGCAGGTTGCTGAGGCTGAAAAGGTGCCGATGCTGGAGATGGAAACCTTGACCACCGCACTCGAGGAGTCGAAGGGCGTCGAGGGGTCCAAGAAATTGCACCTCTGGTTCGAGGCGGGGGAACTGGCGATCCGGCCCGAGGGGCTGAGCGACAACACCCACTACTCGCGCTTGGGAGCTCGCGAGGTGGCTGCGTTGGCCATCGGGGAAATGCGGCGCTTGGAGCTGCCGATCGCTCGGTATTTCGCCGACGCGCTCGTGGCCCGAGACGGTTCGGGGGACTGGGATTCGGTCGAGCAGGCAATTTATAAGGCGCCGCAAGGTCCGGAGGGATCGCCGCGCTGGATCATCCGCGTCAAGCACGGAGAGTACCGCGAGCGGGCTTACGTGCAGCGCGAGCGCGGCAACATCCGCTTGGTGGGAGATTCTCCGGAAACGACTGTATTGGTGGAAGGGATACACGCAAACATGATCGGACCCGACGGGAAGAAGCTGGGCACCTTTCGCACGCCGACCCTGCAGGTCGACGGGGAAGGCTTTCAGGTACACTCTATGACGATCGCCAACGACGCCGGGCCGGTTGGCCAAGCCTTGGCCCTGCGCGTGGACGGCGATGGCGTGGTTTTCCGCGATTGCGTCTTCAAAGGTTGGCAGGACACGATTTTCGTGAACCGAGGCCGCCACTATTTTGAAAACTGCTATATCGAGGGGCACGTTGACTTCATCTTCGGCGGAGGGCTTTCGGTCTTCGAAAACTGTCACATCCACTGCCTCAAGGACGGATACATCACGGCTGCGGCGACTCCAGCCCAGCAGGAATATGGCATGGTGTTTCTGGACTGTCGCATCACGGGTGAGCCGGGGGTTAGAACCTATTTGGGACGGCCTTGGCGGGCTCACGCCCAAACGGTTTTTGTTCGCACGGAAATGTCGGAGGTGGTCCGCTCGGCGGGCTGGCACAATTGGACGGGACCGGAGCGCGAGAAGACTGCTCGCTATGCGGAATACGGCAGCTACGGGGAGGGCGGCGACATGGGGGAACGCGTGAGCTGGGCACGCCAGCTTTCGCGCAAGGAAGCGAAGGAGCTGGAGGTGAACGCGATCTTCGAGTCGGGAGAGCCGGTCGCTCCATTTGCCCCAAAGCCCTGAGCCGAGGGAGCAGGATTAAACTGCAATAGTGAATGAGAAGGGGCGGTTCCGGCGCCGCGTCTTGTCTTTCACGCAAGCATGGCGCTTTGTGGAGCCGTCACTCCTTTTAGTTTTACCCCGAAGCTCCTATGAAACGACTGCTCCCGCTCGTCCGTCCCTTTTCGCTGGCATTTCTCTTTTGCCTGCTCTCCGCTCACTCCCAGGCCAGTCAGGTGAAAGTGACGGGTGGCATCGTGGAGGGGGAAGCGAGTCCTGACGGGGAGGTTCTCTCCTTCAAAGGCATTCCTTACGCGGCGCCGCCTGTGGGCGACTTGCGCTGGAAGCGGCCCCAGCCGGTCCGTCCATGGCAGGGCGTGCGGGATGCCACGAAATTTGGTCCGCGGGCCATGCAAAAGCGCATCTGGGATGACATGTTTTTCTACGACGAGGGACC
This sequence comes from Pelagicoccus enzymogenes, assembly GCF_014803405.1. NCBI lineage: Bacteria > Pseudomonadati > Verrucomicrobiota > Opitutia > Puniceicoccales > Pelagicoccaceae > Pelagicoccus > Pelagicoccus enzymogenes. The sequence goes on along the minus strand of NZ_JACYFG010000035.1, from coordinate 99,178 downwards.
GAGCGAGGATTGCCTCTACCTCAACGTTTGGAGCCCTGCGGCGCCGCAAGGAAAGAAGCTGCCGGTCATGTTTTGGATCCACGGGGGAGGCTTCTTTGCGGGAGGCACATCGGAGCCTCGGCAGAATGGGCACCAGTTGGCTCGCAAGGAGGTGATCGTCGTCAGCGTCGGCTACCGCATGGGGATCTTTGGCTTTATGGCCCATCCGGAATTGACGGAGGAGTCAGCCGTTGGAGCCTCCGGTAACTATGGCCTGCTCGACATGGTGGCGGCATTGGAGTGGGTGCAGGAAAACATCGCGGCTTTTGGCGGCGATCCGGGGAACGTGACCATCTTTGGAGAGTCAGCGGGATCGTGGGCGGTCAGCTCCCTGATGGCCACGCCCTTGTCCGAGGGACTTTTCCACAAGGCGATTGCCCAAAGCGGGGCGGTGTTGAGCCCGTGGCGGCAGCCACCCTCGAGATTGGAGGCCGAAGCGACCGCGGTGGGATTTCTCGAAGAGCACTTCGGCGGGGCCACCTTGGAATCGCTTCGGGAGCTCCCGGCGGACAAGTTGATCGACGTCTTCTGGGCGGAAGGGCTTGGGAAATTCTCTGTTTGCGAGGACGGCTATTTTTTCCCGAAGTCCCCGAGCGAGATCTTCGCCCGAGGCGAACAGCGCCCTGTGCCCTTGGTGGTTGGCTGGAATCTGGACGAGAGCGGACCGGAGGGCTTCCTGCGAGGGGCGCCTGCGACTCCGGAAGGTTTCCAGGCTCGAGCCAAAGAGGAATTTGGTGAAAGGGCGGATGCGTTTCTGGAAGTCTATGCGGCCGCCACTCCGGAGGAAGTGAAGCGCGCCGCAGCGGACTACGCGGGGGATCGTTTCATAGGCTTCGGCACTTGGAAGCTTGCCGAGGAGCACGCTCGGACCTCGGGCGCTCCCGTTTATCGCTATCGTTTCGACCAGCTGTTGCCGCTGCCGGAGGGCGCTCGAGCGGATGCCCAAGCGAGGGCGGCCCACTCCTGGGAGATAGAGTACGTTTTCGATGTCATCGATTCCAAGGACCTTCCATGGCGGAGCGAAGACTACGAGGTCGCTCGATTGATGTCCTCTTACTGGACCCAGTTCGCCAAGACGGGCGATCCCAATGCTGAGGGGCTTCCCCGATGGCCCGCCTACGCGGCGGAAAATGACAAGCCAGTGTTGCACATCGACGAGAGCCCGGAGCTTCAGCTGGATACGCACCGGAGCCGTTACGAATTTTTGGAGACCCTGCCTGTCGACTTGTAAAGGTTCTTGGAACCCGGCCTACGGGCCTTTGTGAAAAAACTTATAATCGTTTGACGATGCCCCCTTGCAAGGGGGGCGCCGCCTTTGAGCGCGTTGACAAGCGAGGGCGCTCGGAGGAGCCTAGGACGCTGATTTCACGGATTTTCCCATGCGTTTTCGATCGTTGCTGTTCTGTTTGCTCCTCTGCTCCTCTATCGGAGTAGCCTGGTCGCAGGGCGACAAGAAGTTCACGCGTCTCGGAGTGGAAGACGGCTTGTCCCAAAGTTGGGTGCGGAAGCTGGCCCAAGATTCGCACGGCTTCATGTGGTTCGGCACCAAGGACGGCTTGAATCGCTACGACGGTCGGGACTTCAGGGTCTACCGGCCCGAGTCGGAAAACATGCGTGGCCTCGAAAGCGGATCGATCAACGAGCTCTACCTCGACGCGGCCCAGACGCTTTGGGTTTGCACTTTGGGCGGGGTCTTCCGTTACGACGAGGAACTGGATCGCTTCGAGCTTTTCGAGCCGATTGGACGGGCCACGGTGAGTACGGTGCTTCAGGCCTGGGATGGCAGCTATTGGTTTGGCACGCCCAACGAATTGTTTCGCTACGAACCGGATTCGGGCGAGTTGAAGCGTTATTTGCACGAGGCGGACGACCCCGCGAGTTTGCCGAGCAATATCGTATGGAACTTGCTCGAGGACAGGAGGAAGCGCCTGTGGATCGGAACGGATGAAGGGCTCTGCCTCTACGACCGGAGAAACGACTCCTTCACTCGTTTGGACGACGCTCAGGGGGCGGGAGATCGCTGGGTGCAATCGATGTTGGAAGACGATTGGGGCCGCGTTTGGGTCGGGACCGAGGACTCCATTTACCTCTACGAATTAGGGGATTGGGGCAGCATGAAGGTCGAGAAGGTGATGGATATTCGAGGGCAATGTATCGCTGAAGACCAGAACGGGGACATCTGGCTCGGGCATGCTTCGGCGCAGGGGCTCACCTTTTGGGAAATAGCTGACGAAACGGGGGACCTGTTGGAGAAGGAGCGCTATTTCAACCGACTTCACGACGAGCGGAGCTTAAGCGCGGATGGGGTTGATTGTATTTACGTGGATGATACGGGAGGGGTATGGATTGGCACCTATGGAAACGGAGCCAACTACTTCTCGGGCGCTCAGAAGCGTTTCGTGACCACAAAAATCCATGATACCGATGGAGATCTCGACGTGGGGGAACAGGTGAATTCCGTGCTGATCGATGGCGAGCAACGTTGGGTGGGGACAGAACGTGGACTTGTTCGCTATGACGGTACGACGGACACCTTCCACGAATACAAGTCGATTGCGGAAGACCCCAGCACGATTGGTGCGGATGCGGTGTATCAGATTTTTAAGGACTCGAGAGGCGATATTTGGGTGGGCGCGTGGGCGGGAGGTCTCAATCGATACGTTCCGGAGAGCGATTCCTTTGTCCGCTATCTAAACGACCCAAGCGATCCGAATAGCCTGAGCAACAACAATGTATTTTGCATCTACGAAGACCGAAATGGCTATTTGTGGATAGGCACGGTAGGAGGGGGACTCAACCAGTTTGATCCCGAAAACGAGACGTTTGTCCGTCATGTGCACGACCCTGAAGACAGTCGATCAATCAATAGCCAGTACATAAACGACATCGAAGAGGACGAAATTGGAAACCTTTGGATTTCTACCTATAGCTCTCTCGATAAGTATGATCCAGGTCTTGGATACTTTCAGCATTTTAGTCATACAGGGGATCCTTTGCCGCAAAACCGCGGCGATCTGGAAGTTGTTTTCTTCGATAGCCTTAACCAGCTCTGGCTGGGAACCGAAGTCGGGCTGATCTCTTTCGACCCAGACGCGCAACGATATACCCGCTACAGCGTATCCGACGGCCTGCCAAACAATTCGATCAAGTCGATTAGCGAAGATAGTAGAGGCAACCTCTGGATCACGACGAACCAAGGGTTGTCGCAGTTCGTCGATGGGGTTAGTGTTCCGGCTCGACCGCGCTTTATCAATTATGACCGCAAGGACGGTTTGCAGTCGAAGGAGTTCGTCAAGCGCTCCAGCTTTGTCGCTGCGGACGGTCAAATATGGGTGGGGGGCGTCTCCGGTTTGACTCATTTTCGCCCGGACGAGATCGAGCCCAATTTAAGTTTGCCCAAGGTCGTAATCACGGACCTGAGCGTATTGAATCGAAAGGTGTTTCCTAGCCCGGAAGCAGGTCCCTTGAGCAAGGAACCGTATCTCTTGGATGAGGTTAAGCTCAGGTACGAGGACTCGGTTTTCTCCTTTCGGTTTTCGTCGCTTGTGTATCCACGCAACGATGACGTCGAGTATGCCTACATGCTGGAGGGATTCGATGAAGCCTGGCAGTATGTGAGAGGGGCGTCCACCGCGATCTATACGAATCTCGACCCGGGCCGCTATACCTTTCGTGTAAAGTCGTCGAACAGCGATGGGATCTGGGGGGACAATGCGGAGACGATTTTCGTTACCATCGCTCCTGCGTGGTGGAAGTCTATCTGGTTCCGCTTGTTCGGATTGCTCGTGGTGGGATTGGCTCTTTTTCTCGCTTACCGCCTGCGCGTGATTTCGCTGAAGCGTTCGAGGCTCGCTCTCGCGAAAAGCGTCGAGGATCGCACGCGCGAGCTCGCGGAAGCCAAGGAGGAGCTGTCGCTGCAGAACGAAGAGCTTAAAGTGCATCGGGCCCATCTGGAGGAGCTGGTGGAAGCCCGAACGAGGGAACTCAAGGCAGCCCGTGACAAGGCGGAGGTTTCGGATCGCTTGAAGTCCGCATTCATCGGTAACATGTCGCATGAGATCAGGACTCCCTTGAACGCGATTATGGGCTTCTCGCAGTTGATAGCGATGGAGGCCGAGGGGCGAGGCGAATTCGACAACTACAGCAATTGTATCCGGGAGAACACGGAGATGCTGGTTCAGTTGCTCAATGACATCCTCGATTTTTCTATTTTCGAGTCGGAGAAGCTGACCCTCAACTACGAGACGATCGACGCTTGGATGCTGTTCCACGAATTGAGCGTGGATATTGGGCAGCTGGTCAAGAGCCGAGCGCCCGCGGGGGTGGAGTACGTCGCGGACGACAGGCTAGGGGACGGGCTTACCGTTCGCTTCGAAGCCGACAAGGTTCGAGTTCGCCAGATTCTGCTCAACCTTGCAACGAACGCCTGCAAGTTTACCGAGCAAGGCATCGTGAGTTTTGGGATGTCGCTTAATCGAGAGACGAAGACATTGAAGTATTGGGTGGAAGATACTGGGGTTGGGATCGCCCCCTCTGAGCACGAGGCTGTCTTTGAACGCTTTCACAAAATCATCGACAACACTAAGTCCTTCGCCAAAGGCACGGGATTGGGGCTCGCAATTTGTCGGCGCCTTTCGGACGAACTCGGGTTCCAGCTCAGCCTCAAGTCCGAGCTTGGAAAAGGCTCTGTATTCACGGTCGAGATACCAGTTGAGCTTGTTGCGGAATCATCACAATCTCGAAAACCTAGCAAACAGCTCGGCGGTTTGCTTCCAGAGTTGGACTTGGTGGGGCGGCGGATTCTCGTCGCCGAAGACATCGTGAACAACTATACTATCTTGGAACGCTTCTTGGAACCCACTGGAGCCCGTTTAATTCATGCTCTGGACGGGGAGCAGGCGATTCGCCAGTTCCGTGAATTCGAGGGCAAGATCGACCTGTTGCTACTTGATATTTCGATGCCGAATCTCGGAGGAATTGAAGCGTTGAAAGCCATTCGCGAGATGGATCCGGACGTGCCCGCGATTGCGCTGACGGCGCATGCCTTCAAGAACGACGTGGATGCGCTGCTTGACGCGGGATTCCAGAGTTGCCTCACGAAGCCCGTGGAGCGGAAGCACTTGTTTCGCGAGATCGCCGGCTTTCTCGATTCGATGCCCTCATGATTGGCTACGATGACTCCTTGACTCATTCGCTTTGCAGATTGGTATAGCCCCATGTCCTCAGATGTGAATATGCCGCTGGCGGGCGAAACGGATGCGCTCGATTGCACGGACTGCGGGGCCTGTTGTCGTTGCTATCCTATTTTCGCAAGCGTAAGCGATGCTGAACGCGAACCGCTCGTATCGGAAAAGTGCGTACGCGTTGACGACTTTCTAGGGAAGGGAGAGGTTGCTTATCGCATGTATCCATTGGCCCATACGCAGGGCTGCGCCTTTTTGGGCGAAAACCAACTCTGCGCTATCTATGAAAGCCGGCCGGAGGTTTGCCGTCGATTCGAGCGTGGCAGCGACCAGTGCCTGCGGGCGAGGGAGCGCGTGGGAGTGGGAAAAGATCGAAAGCGGTAGATAGCGATTGCGGGTCCGTTTCTGCTGTGACCGAGACGTGGCAAAGAAATCGTGCAACACCTGCAGTTGAGCGGCTGTTCTTGTCGTAGAGGAAAGCAGCTTCAAAACAACTTAGATCCAAGTATGAATACTTTGCACGACCCGATTAAGATAGGAGCCTGGGAACTCCCGAACAGAATCATCATGGCGCCGCTCACGCGTTGCCGCGCGAGCGAAGGACGCGTTCCCAACGCTTTGATGGCCGAATACTATGCTCAACGGGCGACAGCCGGCTTGATCATTTCGGAGGCGACGTCCGTCGATCCGATGGGGGTTGGCTACGCGAACACTCCTGGGATTTGGTCGGAGGAGCAGGTCGAAGGCTGGAAGCAAGTGACCCAGGCGGTACACGATGCGGGCGGGCAAATCATTTTGCAGCTCTGGCATGTGGGGCGCATCTCGGATCCGGTTTACCTGGACGGCAAGTTGCCGGTCGCCCCTTCGGCCGTCAAACCGGCAGGCCACGTCAGCCACATTCGTCCGGAAAAGGAATTCGAGACGCCCCGAGCATTGGAGACGGAGGAGATTCCTGCGATTGTAGAGGCCTTTCGAAAAGGGGCTGAGAACGCCAAGCGAGCCGGCTTCGACGGCGTTGAGATCCATGGGGCCAACGGTTACCTTCTGGACCAGTTTTTGCAGGATTCGACCAACAAGCGCAGCGACGTGTATGGCGGCTCTGTTGAAAACCGCGCCCGCTTGATGCTCGAGGTGGCGGATGCGGTGATTTCCGTTTGGGGGTCGGACCGGGTCGGAATGCACCTAGCTCCTGCCTGTGACGCCCATGACATGGGTGATTCGAATCCGTCCGAAACGTTTGGATACGTTGCGGAAGAACTCGGCAAGCGCGGAATCGCCTTCATCTTTACCCGCGAGTCTGTGAGCGAGGACAGCGTGAGTCTCGAAATGAAGCGGAAGTTCGGCGGTACTTACATCGCTAACCAAGGGCTCACCGCCGAATCCGGAGCGAAGCTTGTGTCGGAAGGTATCGCGGACGCAGTCTCTTACGGGCAGCTCTTTATCGCCAATCCAGATTTGGTGCGAAGGCTCAAGGAAAATGCCCCGCTCAACGAACCCGATCCGGACACTTTCTACAGCCCCAAGAAAGAGGACCCCGTAGGCTACGTCGATTACCCTAGCCTCGAGGAAACGCTCGCTTAGGCGCGTCGCTCGAGACGAAGCGGAGTCGGACTGGGCTTGCTCCCAGGGCCCTTGATTTTCGATTTCCCCAGGAATGCCATGAATCGCGCGAGCGTTCTGATGACTGGGGAGGTCGTTCTCGGTTTGACTAGATGCAGCCCTCAGTCGATTTGTACGTTCACTATCGGGTAGAGAACACCATGAAAGAGAAACCAATCGTTTACGTTAAGTCTGGATGCCCTTGGTGCATCGAAGCTGAAGCTTACCTCAAGAAGAAAGGGATCGAATACACCGTGAAGGAAGTACGGTCCGATCCAGCTGCCATGGCGGAGATGGTCGAGATCTCCGGTCAAAGCAAAGCTCCCACCATGAAGTTGGGCGGTGCAGTGCTAGCGGACTTCGGCGTGGAGGAGCTGGTCCCATTTCTCGCCGAGCAGGGAGTGAGCTAGAGCGCGAGCTCTCATCGGAGGGTTGTCGGAGCCCAAAATCTCGGCTTGCGCAAAATCCTTCAACTTTCTCCAAAATTTCTCTTGCCAAGGGACTGATTCGTTGCCGTTTTAGCGACTCTGTTTTGGGGCCGTAGCTCAGTTGGAAGAGCGCCTGCATGGCATGCAGGAGGTCGTCGGTTCGATCCCGATCGGCTCCACCAGTTTTCCGTTCGAAGGGTAGCGGGGAACGACGGCTGTCAAAGCACAGCATTACGAGGGGGTTCCCATCTCAGCTCACCTGCCTGATGCCGCTCCGGGGTGCGATACCTTTGAGGCCAGGAACGACGGGATGGCTTCGGGCGGATAGCAGTCGTCGGTGCGGTTCTAGGGGGCGGCGTAGCTGATGTAGGGATTCTCTGGCTAGGTTTGAGGTAGAGGCGCCGGCTGCTCAGGCTTGGATGGGAAAAGAAAGGGTGAGCTGCACTCCGTCGGTTTGAGAGTGGTTCTCGATTTTGCAAGTGCCGCCGGCAGTCCATACGTTTGCGGCTATCAGCGATAGCCCAAGGCCCATGCCGGCTATTTCGCCTGTTACATAGCGATCGGCTTGCCAGTAGGGCTTCCAAGCGTTGGCGAGCTCGTCCTTGCTCAATGGATACGAGTTGTTTTGAAACACGATGAGAACCCGTTGCGGATCTTCTGCCTTTTTGATGTAGCAATCGATGGAAACGGTGGCTCCGCGATGGAATTTGATCGCGTTTTCCACAATTTCTCGAAGGCAGGCATCGAAGGCATGCCCTGAGATGTGGATGGAGTCGTCTGGAGCGAATGTGGCTTCTTGGAAGACTTCAAAGTGGAAGGGCGAGGTTTCTGCAAGGCGTTGAATGTGGATCCTGGCGTCGGCGATTTTCAGTAAATTGCGCGGATTGCGTTCGGCTTCGAGGAAGCTGAGGATGGAGTGGATGTCGTACTCGAGGCGGTCGATGCCTTTTTTTTGGATAGCTTGGATTTGGGTGATGCGCTCGGGGGTGGGGTCCCTGGTATCGAGTAGTTGGTGGGCGGCCTTGATAGCGTTTAGGGGAGTGAGCAGCTTGTGCGTGATCATGCGGGAGAAGGTGTGCTTCTCTTGAAACGATATGATTCGGTCCGAGATGTCCTCTAGGCGCAGGAAATGTTGTCCGATTTGGCTGAGGCCGAGATCTTGGAAGGTAACTCGTATCCATTTAGCCGCTTGTTCGTTTTGGGCGGACCGAACGAGGATGAAGGGGTCGAGTTCTCTGGATTCCGTTTGATGCTCTATCTTGGTTTCGATGTCATCGGGTTGAATCGTGAATAGCTTCCTCGCCGTATCGAAAAAATGGGGATTTTGCTGAGTCTCTTCTGGGGAGAGTTGCAGCATGTTTTCCGCCGCTGTATTGGAGGACAAGATACGGTTGTCTGCGTCGATAACCACATATCCGCGGTGGGATTGGGCCACGACCAACTCGAACTTCTGTCGCTCGTCGCAGAGTTTTCTGAATCGGTTGAGGCGAAGGATACTGCGGATTCGGGAACGCAGTTCGATCTTGCTTATGGGCTTGGACAGAAAGTCGTCGGCGCCTGCGTCGATGCCTTGGATCATCGATTCCTCGTCGTCCAAGGCGGTGATCATGATGATCGGTATTTCGGAGATATGGGGCGTGCTGCGGATCTTTTGGCAAACCTCGAAGCCGTTCATGCCGGGCATCATGACGTCGAGCAATATGACGTCGGGGGTGTGCGTTTCGAGCACCTGGAGGGCGGTGGTTCCGCTGTCCGCGAGGAGGAAACGGTAGTTTTCTTGAGTGAGTAGAGCCTCTATTGAGCGTCTGGCTCCGAGGTTGTCGTCGACTACGAGAATCGTGGACAGTGGGCTGAGGGGCATTGCGGGAATTGGATTAGCGTAGGATCTGCGAGAGCAGGGATCGGGAAATGGGCTTGCAGCTGCAGGTATCGAAGCCGAGGCGACGGGCAGCGGTGTGGTTGTCGGGTAAATCGAGAGATCCGATGGCGACCCATTTAGTGCGCTTCCAGGCGGGGAGCTTTTGAGCGCTGGCGATCCAGTCGGTCCCGTGGGAGGCGATGATGTTCAAGTCGACGATGATCGACCGGGGGGCGACTTGGTCATGGTAGGCGGATATCTCGTTGGGCAAGGCGATGATGGGGGTGAAGTCGGTGAATTGCTTGATTTGCTCTTCGATGCGCCGCGCAGAAAGCTCGTTTTCGTCTACAATAAGCAAAAGGTTCTGTACGGCCTTGGGGTCGCTCGCGATTTCGGCGAGACTGGCTCGCTCTGCGGATTCGCCGTCGTCGCGTGGCTGCTGAAGCGGCAAGGTTACGGTGAAAGTGGAGCCGAGGTCTGGTTGGGAATGTACGCGGAGGCCGCCTCCGTGCAGTTCGACGAATTTGGATGCGATCGCCAGTCCTAGTCCGGTTCCTTCGTATTGGCGGGAGAGGGAGTCGTCGAGTTGAGTGAAAGGTGAGAAGATTTTTGCGAAGTCGGATTCGTTGATGCCGATGCCGTGGTCGATGATGTGAAAGGCGAGGGCCTGCATGTCAGGGTCCTCCTGGATACGCAGCGTTACATCGGTGTTCGGTTTGGCGAACTTGACGGCGTTGACCAGAAGGTTGAGCAGGATTTGGCGCAAGCGTTTAGCGTCAACTTCAAGGCTGTCTCGCTCTGTATCTATCTCAAGGATACACGATACGTTTTTTAGTGAAGCTTCTTGCTCGATCATTCGTATCGAAGATCTTGCGACATCCTCTACGCTGGTCTGGGCAAATTTCAGGTTCATCTTCCCCAACTCAATCTTCGAGAGGTCGAGAATGTCATTGATCAGCGATTGGAGGTGCTTGCTGGAGTCGGTGACGATCTCGAGGTGTTCGTGCTGTTTGGCGTTGAGGTCGCCGAACGTGCCTTCCAAGAGAGCGTGCGTGAGGCTGACGATGGAATTGAGAGGAGTGCGCAGCTCGTGTGAGATGTTGGAAAGGAAGTAGGACTTCGCCTTGTTCGAGGATTGGGCGACTACTGCGAGTTTCTTGGCCTTTTCGATACCCTTGCGGATTTCGATGTTACTTTGCTCTAGCTTTTCCTTGGAGGACTCAAGTTCGTTGAATGCTGCGATGAGTCGATTTTCCGAATGAATTCGATTGGTGACATCTTGGATGATGCCGACGACTGCAACTGGGTTTCCATCGGAGTCGAGTAGTTGGGTTTTCGATATATCCGCGATGAAGTTGCTCCTTGTTATGCCTTTGCTTGGAAAGATCGCTCGATTTCGGTTGAAGCCGTTTGGCATCTCCCGAAAGACGTCTTGAACCAGCGGGTCGTCGAATAGCTTCGCGATCGGTTTGCCGAGCACTTCTTGTTTGTTGCGCAGAAAAAGACGCTCCATTTCGGAGTTCCAAACGGTGATGCGACCGTCGGTCTGCAATTCGAGAACGTAGACGCCGATATCAAGCATCTCCACTGCTGCGGCGAGAAACTCGGTCCCGCTGTCGCTATCTCCCAGTTTTATGAAGGAGGGATGGGCGTTTGGGACTGTTTCGTTGGAAGATGGCTTGCGGGACGGCTGGCGCGGATCGGTTTGGCGCGAGTATGCGACGACGATGAGAGCAGCTTCTTCCACGCTTGTCTTACGCAAATCGATCGCAGCGGTGTATCCTGCGGCTATGATTTCAGCGATACGGACGGCGCTCAGATCACGACCGAAGGCGACGTGGGCGCCGGCGAAGTCGGTCCCTAGGATGGGGAACTGGGTCGGCAACCAGGTACAGCGGACAAGCGAATCGCCAAGTAGGATGTCGGGAGCGAGATTGACCTCCCGAAAGCGCAGGCAGTCGCAACCGTGGGTGTTGGTGATTTCGCGCCGCAAGGCGTCGCCAACTTTGTCAGGAAATGCGATCAGCTCAACTCTCTGGGTACGGGGAAGTTCGGGGCGAGGAGAGAGAGTCATTTTCCGTGCGGTGGGACGAAAGGGATAGAACTACAGCAGTAAAGGAGAGGCGACTTGTTTCGCTGCGCAAGCGTGGGCAAAGGTCTACCAGCAAACCTTGAAGTCAAGCTAGGTCAAAGCCTTTTGGCTATTCAGTGTGAACAGCGCGAGCGGCTAGGCTTTGCCACGAAAATTGCACTTCGTCGCTCTCGTGATCGCGCTGCTGGCGGGAGTGTGGCGATGACCCGTTGCGACTTGTCTGGTTGAGGGGGTGCGCCGTTTCCGGCTACAGGGGGCAATTTTACGAAAAACTGGGTTTACTCGGAATAAGGGGGCACTAAAAGACTCTCATTACCAATCCCTTTTAGATGAACCTGCTCTGCGCCAACTGCGAACTGCTGCAACAAGGAATCCAGCTGCTTTCTCGCCACGACGATCGTACCTTCAACGCCACTGATCCGGCGAGCTACGGTTCGGGAATCGGGGCTCATTTTCGACATGTGCTCGACCACTATCGCTCGTTTTTGGAAGGGGTAAGCCTTGGTCTCATCGATTACGACAATCGGGAGCGCGATACGGCGGAGGAAAAGGAGCTCTCGGTGGCTCTCGCCTCCTTGGAGGAGGTTGCCCGTCGGATGGAGGTTGCGGCGGTGGACGTTGAGACTTCGGTGCGGGTGAAGGTCTGCGCTTCCACGGAGGGCGACGACTTGCATTCGGTCTCCAGCTTTGGACGAGAACTGCAGTTCCTCGTAAGCCACACGGTGCATCATTACGCCCTAATAGCCATCGCGAGTCGTATGCAGGGGATTTTCCCGGAAGATGGCTTCGGTGTCGCTCCCTCTACTTTGAAGTTCTTGAATTCGGTCCAGAGCTAATGTGCACCGCTTCTTGGAGCGCAGGGCAGGGGCGACTGTCGCTCTATTTCAACCGCGACGAGCGAAAGACTCGCAGCGCGGCGAGGCCGCCCGAATGTCTACAAATTGACGGGACTCGCATGTTGGCTGCCATCGATCCAGACGGAGGCGGCACTTGGCTGGCCGTCAGCGAGTGGGGCCTTTGTGTCTTTTTGCTCAATCATTACGGAGCGGAGGCTGCTTTCGGCAAAGCGCTGGAGAATCCGACGAGCCGCGGCAAGCTGCCATTACGCTATGCCAGCATTCCCAGCCGAGGCGAGGCTGCGCGTCGCTTAAAGGACGAAGATTTAACGAGCTACCATCCCTTCCTGCTTGTCTTGGCTGACTGTAAAGGGACCGAGGCTTTTTCATGGGACGGGGCGGAGCTCGCTTCTTTGGCATTGCCGCGGGCCTTTTTGACCACTTCATCCTTCCGGACGCGCGAGGTTCAGTCGTATCGGATTTCGCGATACGACGCCCTTCTGGGAGAGAGAGATTCGCTCAGCGAGAAGAGCCGAAGATCCTTGCATCTCGATACCCCGCATCCCGATCCCGCTTTCAACCCAATGATGCTACGCGCGGATGCGAGGACTCAGAGCGTTTCCAGAGTCGAGCTCGACCTTCACCGAGCTTGTCTACGCTACCAGCGCGTTTTGGATGAGACGCGAACTTTGGGAGAAGAGAGGGGTGCTTCTCTTGATTTGCGTAGCCTATCGAGTCGCTGAGTTTGGGCCATGGGACGAAGAACCGTTTTTTTCATCGCTTACCTCCTCTTGCTGCTGGCCTCGCACCTCTGGACGGCGAGACAAGCAGACATGCCGCCCTTTGGCGTATTTCCGAAGATGGAGGGGAAGGGGCAAAGTCTCTACGTGCTTTGGGGACGAGCCGGCGGCGCCAACGAAGAGTTACAGGCTATCGCTGGCAAGCTTGGAGAAGATCCGCTGAAAACCGTTTGGGCGCCCCTCCAGTCGCAAGAAAGGTTCTCGATGGAGGACGTAGCGACCGCGGTCCAGAGTTCGAGGGCTGATTCTGTCGTGGTGTTGGGAATTGGCTACGGTAGCCTTGAAGCGCTGCTCTTGGCCTCGGAACTCGAGATTGCTCCTGATTCGCTGGTTCTGGTGGATCCGGCGCTATCGACCCGATTTGAGTTGTTGGGCGACGATCGTTTGAACGCTGCTTTGAAAACCTTTCAGCTGGCCTGGTTCTGGGTGCTGGAAAACGCTGTTCCGCATTTTGGATACAGTCGCGAGCTACCCTTCAATCTTGAGACAGCTCGCAGGGTTTTTGAGGCGGACCAAGGCGCGGCGGAATCCCTCTACAAAAGTTATGCGGGAAAGATGCAGTTGCTCTATCCCGAAAGCGGTTCGTTCGTGGGCTCGGGCGCCATTGACGCGTATTTGGAAGTGAGGCCAGCCACTGCAGCCGCCTCTTATGGCAATCTGGATACCTTAGCTGAAAAGGTCGCTGTTCAGGGAGCGAGCTTCACTGTTTCTCAATTGGATACAGCTAGCGAAGCTGAATTCGGCGATTTTTCCGGAGTACAGCTTTCCCCTTGGTGGGGCGGTTTCCTATTGGCTATGTCCACGCTCGCCAGCGAAGACTTCGCATGTATCGGAGGTGGCTTGTTGGCTGCGACCGGCACGGTCGGATTGGTTCCGGCAATATTGGGGTGTTTGCTGGGGATCTTTCTGGGCGACCTCGGGATCTATTTTATCGGTCGCGTTTTTGGAGCTACGGCGCTCGAGTTGCCGGTGTTGCGGCGCCTCGTGTCGGCCAAGGCAATGAACAGGAGCGCCGAGTGGTTCGAAGACAAAGGGGTGAGATTGGTCGTTCTGACCCGGTTTTTTCCAGGAAGCCGAGTCCCCACCTATTTCGCAGCAGGCGTTGTAAAGGTAGGCTGGATACGTTTTACCTTCGCTTTGCTTCTGGCCTCTGCGATCTGGACGCCGTTGTTGGTGCTCGCCGCATACTTTTTCGGGGAACGATTTTTGGCAGCCTTCGAGTCGCTAGGCATCGGGGGCTGGCTCGGAATTCTAGCGGTCATCGTGTGCTTTGCGATTGGGGTTCGCCTACTCGCCAAGCTATCGACTTGGAAGGGAAGAAGGATGTTGTATTGCAGATGGCGGCGACTCATAGGCTGGGAGTTTTGGCCGATGTGGGCCGTTTATGCGCCGGTCATCGCCCAGATCGTTTGGCTGGCGGTCCGCTATCGTTCCATATCGCTGCCGTTTTCGGTGAACCCCTGCATGCCAGCGAGCGGACTTGTCTACGAATCGAAGATCCAGATTTTGAGCCATCTGCAAAGCGCCGGCGTTCCGGTGGCGCGATTTGTTGCGATCCCTCTCGAGAGTCCGGTCGACGAGAAGCTGGGGCAGTTGCGTGATTTTATGGCCCGTTTGGGGCTGGTTTATCCGGTCGTGCTCAAGCCGGACGTCGGCCAGCGCGGGCAAGGAGTGGTGATTGCTCGCTGCGAGTCGGACGCCGAAGCTTTTTTCGAAAATCAGGAGGAGGCTACGATTGCCCAGGAGTACGTGGAGGGCAGTGAATACGGCGTCTTCTATCAACGCTTCGCGAACAAGGAGAGCGGTGAAGTCATCTCGATCACTGACAAGCGAACCACTTGGGTCGAAGGCGATGGCGAGTCGAATTTGGAGACCCTGATTTTGAAGGACGAGCGTGCGGTTTGCATGGCTCCCTTCTTCTTGAAGGAGTTTGAATCCGAGCTGGAGTCGGTGCTTGCCCGTGGCGAGCGGTTTATGCTCGCATCAATCGGAACCCATAGTCGCGGAGCGGTGTTCTTGGATGGTTGCCACCTGATGACGCCTGAATTGCAGGCAGCGGTGGACGGCTTTTCGCGCCGGGTGGCGGGCTTTCACTTCGGACGCTACGATTTGCGAGTGCCCAACGAGGATGCGTTGAAGCGTGGCGAAGGGATTAAAGTCATCGAACTCAATGGAATCACTTCGGAGCCCACCCACATGTATGACCCGCAGCACGGGCCCCTTTTTGG
The DNA here is from genome assembly GCF_014803405.1 of Pelagicoccus enzymogenes. Classification (NCBI taxonomy): domain Bacteria; kingdom Pseudomonadati; phylum Verrucomicrobiota; class Opitutia; order Puniceicoccales; family Pelagicoccaceae; genus Pelagicoccus; species Pelagicoccus enzymogenes. The sequence goes on along the minus strand of NZ_JACYFG010000035.1, from coordinate 84,115 downwards.
CTGGAGCAGCTTGATGCGTCAGTGGCGAAGCATTTTCGCCTTGGCAAAAGAAAACCGGCTCGCGGGACACGAGCCGGTTTCAAAAAGAGAGGTGCTTAAACTAGCGGTGGGCCACTTTAGAGGGCTTCCTTCGCGAGACCTTGTTTGACGAAGGCCACGACCTCGTCGTCGCTCTTCAAGCGAACGGTGGTAGACTTTTCCGTGTCTTCTCCGATGTAGTCGGTTGCGGCAGAAGCCATGATGGGAAGGTATTCGCGCAGATCTGTGCTGGAGTCCTCGTTGCGAACGGTTACGCTCCAAAGTTCCTCCGCGGCGGTATCGCCAGATTCGGCGAGCTTGTTCTGCTTGGCGGTCAGCACCATGTACTTCTCGTTGATGATGATCGTCTGAGTTTGCTGCGAGTAGCCGACCAGTTCTGTCGAAGTGCGGCCGGGAATGTAGACGCGTACAGTCCTTGTTTTCTTGGTCACGGGATCGTAAACGGTCTGAAGGGCGTAATGGCCGGGACCGCGAACGGTTCGGTATTCGGGAACTTCAACCACGCGAATCTCTTGGCGAGGCGGTTCCATCCCGTAGTCCACTTCGATCACCATGTCCGCTTCCAGCGGGTCCAGCGCCTCGTACATGCCTTTAGCAGAGAGAGCGGTCTTGATCCACTTCACGGTTTCTTGGTAGCGCAGGTCGGTGGTGTCCTGGGCGGGGTCGCGAGGGATGAGCACGTAGGAATCGGCGTCCGGGTCGATGGGCTGCGGATTCTTGATCGCGTCTACCTGCATCTCGTAGGTCGTGTTGCAGGCCTGCAAAAGGAAGGCCATCAACAATCCGACCGCAATGTTGCGTATTTGTTTGGTCATGGCGTGGCTGTTAGGGAGTTAGGCGATAGACGACGGCGTTGTCGCTAAAGTTGGGGCGCTTGCGGCTCCTCGGTCGTCTTCTTGTAGGCGGTAGCGGTGCCACCTTCGAGTTCTGCGAGTTCCTTTTCGAGTCGAGCCGCTTCGGCGAGGGCTTCGCGTTCACGCTCCTCGAGTTCGTCGAGCTCGCGCTTACGCTCGATGGCTGCGTCCCGTTTCTTCTGCAGGATCGCAAGTCGTTCTTCGGCGGATTCGGCCCGGCTTGTCATTTCGTCGAGCTCTTCTTCGGTAATGCGGAAGCCTTCGGCGATCTCCAGCTCCTCTTGGAGCTGAGACTTCTCTTTTTCCTGGGCCCGCTTCTGCATGGCGATGGCTTGGTTGTAGGCGCGTTGCTGGGCGAGCGTGTCCTGACGTTTGTTTTCGCGGTTTTGGGCTACGGCTCCGATGACGGAACCGACCACTGCGCCCGCGGCTCCGGCAGCGGCGATGCCGCCAGCGTCTTCCCCGGCTATGAGTCCGCCCACGGCTCCCACTCCGGCGCCAACGGTTCCGCCTTTGACGGTTTTTGACGCCGCCGGTCCGGCGCAACCCGTCTGGAAAACGAGGGCCGCTGCAGCAAGAAGGGCGATGGGGGTGGAGATAAGGGCGTTCTTCCGGTTCATATTACAGTTAACTACGGTTGAGATGTATGGATTGGATTCGCTAAATTTTTTTTTCGGGGTATGGGTATGGGATTAGCTGAATAGTTAGTCTGATTGGCCAAGAATTTCAATGAAACTATGTTGATTCCTATTTCGTATACAGATTCGTTGCCATACTGGACTTCGCGTCGAGTTGAGCTAATGTAGCCGCTCCAAGCCCCAACAACAGCAAGATCACCTAGCAATTATATGAAGAGGAACAGCTTTCTGTCCCGTGAGTTCGTCGTTTTAGCTCTGGGCCTCGTTTTTTCAGTCCTAGTCGTCTTTTCAGCTTATCGGTACTACGTTTGGCCGGTGGCGGAGGACATCCAGATCGCCAGTCTGGTAGAGGCGAACCAAAATCCGGACAAGCCTCGGGTGGCGAACCGCTCGATCGTAGTTATCCTGAAGGACAAGGAGCAGATGGTCTGCCTCATGTTGATGTCCTGGGCCATGATCATCCTGGCCTACAAGGCGTACGGGGTCTCCAGGGAACGGGCGATTGTTAGCCATCCTTTTTTGGGAATTTCCAAGGGGGAGCGCATCATACCGGAGGACGCCTTGGCCCACTACAAGGAGCTCAAGGAAGACGTGAGGCGAACGCCGCGACTGCGGGACAAGATCTTGCCGGAGATCATCCTCGCCGCCCTGCACCGCTTTGACTCCACGCGCTCGATTCAAGACGCCTCGCTTGCGGTTCACGAGCGCTCCGAGATGGCTTACGACGAACTCGACTCGAACTTGGGGCTGCTTCGCTACCTGGCTTGGGCGATTCCTTCCGTAGGATTTATCGGGACCGTGCGCGGTATCGGCGAGGCTCTGGCCTTGGCCGACGAAGCGATTCGAGGCGACATCTCAGGCGTCACGGCGGCCTTGGGCCTCGCCTTCAACTCAACCTTGATCGCTCTGTTGCTCAGCATCGCTTTGATGTTCTTCCTGCACATGCTTCAGTCGAAGCAAGAAAAGCTGCTAATCGACCTGAAGGATTTCGCGACGAAGCGAGTGGTGGCGCTGATGAAGACGCCGGAACACGAGGAAACGCAAATCAGCTTCCGTTAGTCGAGCCCCAGCAACCCGCAATTTATTCCCAACGTATGGCAACCCTAGGTATTGAGCTGAGTGACGTCGGAGTGCACGGCGTCGTGATTAATGATGACGGCTCCTCGCGCACTATTCAGCTAGACAGCGAAACGGAGCGTTTGCCCGCTTACGCGTTTTCGGGGTCCAATTCCGACGCATTGGTGTTCGGTACCGAAGCCCAAGAGCTGGGGCAGGTTTTTCCCCGTCGCGTGAATTCGTCGTTCATCGACGAACTCTCCCTGCAAACGACGAATTTCGAAGGCCGACAATCGCGCATCGCGTATTCGCAGATCGCCTACAAATTCCTGTCGGAACTGGTGGCGCGCCTAAGGAGGGAGGTCGAGAACGTCGAGCGAGTAGTCATCGCGGTACCGGGACACTATCTCGAGCAGAACGAGATTTCCGAGCAACGCATCGGTATACTTCTGGGCATTCTTAACGACCTGAAGATTCCAGTGGTGGGTGTCGTAGACATGGCGGCGGCCTCGCTTTACAGCGAAGGGCTGTGGGGAGTCGCTGAAGGAGAGCGCCTCTTCCACTTGGACTTGCTGCTGCACGCGACCCATATCACTGTTTTTAACAAGCGTTTCGGTTTGGAGCGCGTCTACTTCTCGCGACAACCGCAAAACGGTTTCCACTCGATGCAGGAGCGCTTCGCCAACGCGTTGGCCAGTCGCTTTCTGAAGCAGACATCCTTCGACGTCACGGAGGACCGCAAGATCGAGCAGGCCTTCCACGCTCAGACGCGTGAGATGCTTTTCCATCTCGGCAAGTCTGGAGAGGCGAGCTTGGAGGTTTCGACGCGTGAGAAATCTCGCCAGATGACGGTGACTCGCGATTTGGCGGCTCTGGACCTCGCTCCTTACGTTAAGGTTCTCACGCAAATTCTGTTGCGAGCCATCAACGACTATGGCGATGGCGACAGGCCGGTGCAGGTCATTCTCTCCGAGCGTGCCGCTGCGATCCAAGGACTTAAAGAAGCGATCGTGGCTCAAGGCGTTGGAGTCGTGAAGCAACTGCCGGCCGAAAGCGCCGCCTTCGGGGCGGCCAATCTCGGCAAGACTTGGGAGCTGCCGGAGAGCATCGAGGACGTGCGTGTCGAAACTGGAATCAATTTGGATGTTCCCCAAGAGGGTGATACCGGCGAGTTCCACCCGCGCGTCCCAGTGGGCGCTATCCGTTTGGTCAAGCAGGGCAAGTCCTTGAATCCTACGCATATCGTTTGCGACGGCTTAGCCTATGAGCTGGGTACGGGGGATTTCATCATCGGTTTTGGAGAATCGGAGGACTTTCACCTGGTAGTGGAAAGGGACCTCACGCCCGCCCCAGCGGAGCTCTGCCGCTTGAAGTTCGAGGAGGACCGCTGGATCTTGTCGGAGTCGAAGAGTACGATTATCGAATCGGTCTCCACCTCCAGCCTGCGGGCTGGCGACTCGTTCGAAGTGGCCCTGCCCGGGCGACGCAAGCAGTTGCTGCTTATTCACTGTATCCAGTAAGTCGTGACGAATGCTGCTAACCTATGAGGCGTAAGAGAAAAGAGACCGAGGTTTTCAGCCTTTCCTTCCTAGACTGCATTTGCTGCGGTTTCGGGGCGGTGCTCTTGTTGTTCGTGCTGACTGCGAGTCGCAAAGCAGAGGAAATGGACGACCTTCAGGCGGCGATCATGGAAATTATCGGCGAGATGGAGGATGAAATCGCCAAGAACGACAAGGAGATAGAGGACAAGAAGCTGACCTTGGCCTTCGAAACCAAGCGAGCCGAGGACAGCGGGGCGCGTCTCGACGAGACCAAGAAGCGCCACACCGAGCTGGATGAGATGCTCAAGTTGCTGCTCGCTCAGCTTGCGGCAATCGAGGAAGAGCTAGGAAAGCTAATCGACGACAAGGAGAACATGCCGAAGCAGGAGGAGAAGGCGCCGATCCCGATTCCCAATCCTGACCGTCGCCAGTACTTGACCGGTTTCGACATTCTAGGCGACCAAGTCCTGTTCCTCGTGGAGGCTTCGGCCGGTATGACGGCCGACACGATTGTGGAGGCCACGGAATTCGCTGAGAAAAGCGAAAAGGAACGCCGTAACGCTCCCAAGTGGAAACGGGTGAAGCTGGCTTTGCGTTGGCTCATTGCCAATTTGAAGGAAGGGTCTAACTACAAGATCATCTTCTACAACAAGGAGCTCATACCGCTGGAAGTTGGCTTCGGCCGGGATTGGTTCGACCCTATGGACAACAACCTGACCGTGGAGGTGCTCAATGCCATCGACGACATCACTCCGGAAGGGGGCGCCAACCTCGAGAAGGCGTTTGCCATCGTCAACGAACTCCCGATCGAGCCGGATCGCTTGGTGCTGATTTGCGATGGGCTTCCGACTTTGGCTGACTCTTATGCGGGTAGCAGCCAGGTGATGTACGACGATCGCGTGGCGATGCTGCGCATGGCGCAGAATGCCTTGGATATCGATTTGCCGGTAAACACGATCATGTACCCGCTGATGCCGGATCCCGGCTCGGCAGTGCACTTTTGGCGTCTCGCCAATTCGAGCGGTGGCTCGATGATCAGTCCTTCGGAGGGGTGGCCAGACATATGAGTCGTCGCACGCGCAAGGCAGAGGCGTTCAGCTTGTCGTTCCTAGACTGCATTTGTTGCGGTTTCGGGGCGATCATCTTGCTCTTTATCGTATCCATGGGCGTGCAAGCGACGGAGATCGTGAAGCTGCAGCGGGTCCTGGAGAACACGGTAATGCAGAAGCAACTGATGCTAGCCGACTACCAGATTCGGAAGGACGAGCTGGATGTGCACTTGGACCTGCAGAAGACCAAGCGCAAGAAGAAGGACGCGGAGCGGAATACCTTGGAAGCGCTTATCGCTAAGCTGCGGCAGCAGATCAGCGACAAGGAAAAGGCCAAGGAGCTGTTCATCACGGATCTGGAGTCGATCAAGGAGGAGCTCGCTGCCTTCCAGACGGAGCCGGAAATCGAGCAAAAGGTAATCAAGCCCATGCCGATAGGCGTGCCGGTCGAAAGCAACTACATCGCATTCGTCATCGATACCTCCGGTAGCATGCGCGAAAGCAGCACGAACCGAATCAATCCTCACGTGGTGCGTAAGTTCGAGGAGGTGGTCTTGTCTTATCCGGAGGTGAAAGGCATCCAGCTTTTAGATGCGAGCGGCCACTTCATCATGGGGTCGCGCATGGGCGGAAAGTGGCTGCAAGATTCGCCTGAAATGCGTGAAGCGATGGTGCGTCAGGTGCTGCTTTACCCATACGAAAGCGAGAGTAACCCGGTGCCTGGAATACGGCGGGCGATACGAACCCTCTACGATCCGAACGTGGAGGAGTTTCACTTCGGAGTGTATGTTTTTGGCGACGAGTTTACGGGCAAGCCGGAACCGGTTTTGCAGGAGATCCGCAAGCTCAATAAGGACAAGGACGGAAATCGGATCGCTCGGATCAACGCGATCGGATTTCCGAACGTCATTCATAACGGGGCCATGATTCTGCAGAACTCAGGAGTCAAATTCGCCAAGTTGATGCATGACCTGACCTACGAGCACGGTGGAGCCTTCATCGGCATGAACCGAGACAACCTCGATCACATCGATCGCAACGAGTCGGACCGCTATCCATTGCCTCCGCCACCGCCGCCTTCCAGGGGAGGAGGCGTGATCATCCGCTTCCCCTAGCGTCCTTTCATTTCGTATAGGAAAAAGGCCCGACGCTCAGCGTTGGGCCTTTCTGGTTTCGGCGACGTTGTCTTGCAAACCTCGCCACAAAATCGCTGCTCGCACAGCGTGTGTCCTCAGTCCACCGCTAGCTGCCAGGCTTGATCGCCGGGATATCCTTGAGGTGGTCCGGTAGGTTTTCCGGATCGTAGGTGGGAAATCCCATCTCCAGCAAGGAGTGCAGGGGAGCTTCGAAGCTGACCTTGCCTTGGCTGCGGTCGACCAGAACGCCGATGCCGGCAACCACACCGCCATTTTGCTTCACGATTTCGACCGCTTCGTTCACCCGTCCGCCGCGTGTGACGACGTCTTCGACGATCAGGATGCGTTCTCCCTCGGCTATCTTGAATCCGCGACGCAGGGCTAGCTTGTCGTCCACCTTTTCCACGAATATGTAGCGCTTGTCGAACTGTCGCGCGACTTCCTGTCCTACGACGAGCCCTCCCATTGCGGGTGCGAGCACGGTGTCGAATTCAACGGCGTCGAGCTTCGGCTTGAGCAGCTCGATGAGGCGAGTGACTTCTCCGATGTACTGGCACACCTGGGCGCACTGAAAGAAGTACTGGCTGCGAAGGCCGGAGCGTAGGATGAAATGACCTTCGAGTAGCGCTTTGGTACGTTTGAAAATATCTAGAACTTCGTCCTGCGTGGATTGCATGGCGGGAAATTGTAGAGCGGGAAAGGCGCACTCCAGCAAAAAAGGACCCTTTTGTCTCGCGGCAGTTGTTTGAGGAAGGCGGAACAAAGGTGGGACCTCAGGTTCTTAGAGCTTAAGCCGATCTATTCCTTGGGCGCCTGACAAAGTCGATGCGCACTGCAAATCAAACTACTTATCAATCATGAACGAAACGAACGGCATCACCGATTCCAGCTGGATATGGGGTTCAGTATGGATTTTCTATGCGCTTTTCTACGGTCGCTACTTCAAGCATGTGGCCAAGCGTTTGAAGCCTGACTTGAAGCTGGTCGACGTTCAGGGATCTCCCGAGCGCTTGGCTCGGAAGGCTTTGTCGTGCAAGCGCTTCGCGTTCTTCCTGACGATTCCGACTGTGCTTGAGTTCATTCGGCCTACGGATTTCACGCATGGATTGATCACGCTGGCGCCCTGCGTCTTCGGAATCTGGGTGATGTACTCCGTCTGGAGCGAAGTCTTTCGCTCGAAGGTTCCCAAAGCCGATCCAAGCTCGGCCAAGTACCGGGAGCGGTCCTAGCGAGACGGAAGATGAATTTAAACGAAAAGCGGCGATCCTGATTGGGATCGCCGCTTTATTTTTCGGGGTAGGTAATTGGTTTCAGCCGCGCTTGGAGACCTCGATCACGTCGTGGGGCGCTGACTCGATCATGCCGGCTCCAGAGATGCGGACGAAGCGGGCCTTGGTTTTGAGTTCGGGGATCGTAGCGGCGCCGAGGTAGCCCATGCCGGCTTGGATGCCGCCAGCCAGCGGCGCCAAGGTCTCGGCGACCGTGCCTTGTACTTCCTTCATGCCTTCGATGCCCTCGGCGGTAAGCTTGCGGGTGGTGTCCCTCTTGTCTTGGCCGTAGCGTGAAGCGGAGCCTTTTTCCATGGCGCTGAGACTTCCCATTCCACGGTAGCTCTTGTAGAGCTTGCCATTGATCTCAATCAGTTCGCCGGGAGCTTCGCGGCAGCCGGCGAGCATGCCTCCGAGCATAACGGAGTCAGCGAGGGTGAGGGCCTTGACCATGTCGCCAGATTTTGTGATGCCACCGTCTGCGATGATGCGGACCCCTTTCTTCTTGGCTCCTTGAGCGGCCACGTAAAGGGCGGTGAGCTGCGGTATGCCGACCCCAGCTACGATACGGGTGGTGCAAATTGAGCCGGGACCTTGGCCAATCTTGATGGCGTTCGCTCCGCAGTCGGCGAGGTATTCGACTCCGCTGGCGGAGGTGACGTTGCCGGCTATGATGGTCAGCTCGGGGAATTGCTCCCGAACGAACTTCACAGTCTCGCCGACGCCGGCGGAATGGCCATGAGCGGTGGAAACGGCGACTGCGTCGACCTTTTCGGCGACCAAGTTACCGACATGCTCGGCGATGGCGTCGTGATCGAGGGTGCCGTCCGGCTTGCGGATGGCCGAGATTGCGGCGCCAACGACGAGTCGGAAGTCCGAGTCGCGGGCTGGCTTGAGGACTGACTGGGACTCCGCGTTGATGCGTTCGATGTCGGATAGGGAGACGATGCCCTTGAGGAAGCGGTCGTCGTCGACGACGAGAAGCTTGTTGATGCCGATGTGCTTGCTGAAGAATGAGTCGGCGACTTTGATAGGATCGTGCAGCACGTCCTTTTGGTTCATGGTGTGAACCTGCTCGATTGAATCCATGGCCTCCTTCACGGAGAGGTGGCTGTAGCGGTCCTTGACGACCCGGCTGCTCAACAGTCCGGCGAGGCGCCCGTTTTCGTCCACGACTGGGAAGGTGCGGAACTTGTAGCCCTTTTCCTCGATTAGAGCGAGCACGTCTCCGATTTGCAGGTGGATGGGGATGGTGATCGGATTGGGAAGGAGACCGTTGATATGGTACTTCACTCGCGTCACCTGCGAAACCTGTTCCCGATAGGGCATGTTGTAGTGGATGAGGCCCATGCCACCCGATAGCGCCATGTGGATCGCCATCTGGTACTCGGTCACCGTATCCATATCCGAGGAAATGATCGGCAGGTTGAGCTTCAGGCGGTCGGAGAGCGAGGTTGCTAGAGAAGCGTTCCTCGGCAGGATCTCCGTGTAGTTGGTCGCCAACGACACGTCGTCGTATGTCAGGGCGTTATCTCTTTGCGCGGTGAAGAAGTCGTCGCTGCCGAGATAGTATTTGTCCTCGTTGAAGTCGTTTGCACTCAGGCTGGCCATAGTCCGGATTAGGGAGAGGGTTCTTTGGAATCAAGAATTTTGGCTTAGATATCTGAAAAATTTTGCTCTGCGACAAGGAGCCTCCTTAATTCGCGGGCCAATGCATCGCTTCCAATACAAGGCTTATCGCCGCCGTTTCGCGGGGGATTTCTCCAATGCGAAGGAACGTTTCGCCACGCGAGAGGGGATTCTGATTCGGATGGAGGACGGCGATGGGCGAGTCGGCTTTGGCGAGGTCGCTCCGATCCCTAGCTTCGGCACCGAAAGCTTCGCATCGGCGCTCGGCGTAGCGGAGTCTCTGCAGGAAAAGGTGGAGGTAGAGCAAGCGCTGGCGGAGCTCGGCGGCTACCCGTGCTTTTCTTGGGCGATGGAGTCGGCGTTGGACATGATCGCGCGTGAGGGGCATTGGACCGAACTGGCGAAGCCGAGGCCCGTTTGTGGTCTCGTGTCCGACATCAACAATCTCGCGGAGATCGAGGAAAAGCTCTCGCTGCACTACCAGTGCCTCAAGTTCAAGATTGGCAAGGGGGCTTTGCTGGATGAGTTGAAGGCCCTCGATCGAGTGGTGGATGCCAGCGATGGGAAGGTCGGGATCCGTCTTGATGCCAACGGGATGCTGGATTACCGGACGGCGGCTGCCTGGCTGGAGCGAACGGCTGAGTTGCCGGTCGAGTTCATCGAACAAGTCCTGCCCCGAGGAGAGGAGAGGGAGATGCGCCGCTTGGCGGGGGACTTTCCCACCGCTTTGGCCTTGGACGAGTCGGTGGCTTCGGTCGATGACTTGAAACGTTGGCGCGACGAGCAGTGGGAAGGCTTGTACGTGATCAAGCCGTCCTTGTGCGGTCGGCTCAGCGATTTGGAAGCGGAGCTGCAGGGCGAGGCGAGCGATTGCGTTTTCTCATCTTCGCTGGAGACCATGGTGGGGGCCGCTAACGCGATTGAGTTTGCGATCCGCCAAAAAGGATTGGAGCGGGCGCTTGGATTTGGCGTGGAGCGCTTATTTGCGGACAGGAATATCGGTTTGGAGCTGGGTCCATTCTTGCAGAATGGTGGCTTACCAAGTAGCGGTAGCTTCGAAAGCCTGTGGAACCTGACCTAGATAGACTCTTTGATTTTGAATCGCACGGCGGTTTATTTCCTCAATTTGAGGGAGTTTGGGATCCCGTTTTTCAGTCTGCGCACGATTTGGCGGATCGAGTCAGAGGAAGCGGTGATGGGCGGAAACGGGTCGCGATCACCGCAACGCACCCCCTGAGTTTCGCAGCATTGTTCCTTGCCTTCGCTCGAGAGGAAGTAGACCTCTTTCTTTACAATCCTACTTGGGGTAGGGTAGAACTGGATACAGCCCGCCGATTGGCGGAAACGCATTTCGAAATCGCTGACCAGGATGCCGGCGCTTTTTCTTGCCGCCAAACGGGAGGTCCACGCTCCCCGGATTCGGTAGTTATGGGGGCGAATCCATTGCGGGTGATGATTCCAACCGGAGGGACTTCGGGACGTATTCGTTTCGCGATCCACGACTGGAGCACCCTAGCCGCCGCCGCTTATGGCTTCCAACAGCATGTGGCTTGCAACAAGATGGCGGGACACTGCGTGCTTCCGCTCTATCATGTCAGCGGATTTATGCAGCTGGTTCGCGCTCTCTTGACTATGGGTTGCGTGGTTTTCGGGCGTTTGGAGACTTTTGCGAGGGAGCATCAGTTGCTGCTCAAGGAGAACAGGGAGGACCGATTCCTTTCTTTGGTAGCAACTCAATTGGAGCGTCTGTTGCGCGACGAGAGCAATGTGGAACGCCTGCGAGCCTATCGCGCCATCTTTATTGGAGGTGGACCTGCTCCGATTGGGCTTCTGGAGAAGGCGAGGTCCTTGCGCCTGCCTCTAGCCCCAACCTATGGTATGACTGAGACAGCAGCTCAGGTTGCGACCCTCGCTCCTGAATATTTTCTGAAAGGGGAGCTGCATCATGGCCGCGCTTTGCCGCATGTAAGGATCGATATTGTCAACGAGGAAGTTACGAGCGAGAGGGTGCCGGCAGGCGAGATCGGTTTGGTGAAGGTGGTCGGTCTGTCTCTGTTTCGTGGATACTGGGGCGACAGTTCCAAGCAATCTAACCTCTCAATTTTGACGAGCGATCTCGGGCGAATGGATGCGGCAGGGCATTTGACGGTACTGGGCAGGGCGGATCGAGTCGTTATCACTGGAGGTGAAAAAGTGAACCTGAGGGAGGTAGAGCTTGTCTTCGAAGGATCCGGTTTGGTGAAAGACGTATACGCTTTTGGGCTGGCAGACCGCGAGTGGGGGGAGTTGCTAGCGGTTGCCTATGTGCCTCAGGACGAGGCTATCGGTCAAGAGACGCTGCAAGATCTTGTAGCGAAGGAATTATCCAATTTTAAGATGCCCAAAAAATGGATACGTCTCGACGAGATCCCTCGCAATGAGGCGGGAAAACCGGTGTTGCGTGAACTCGAGGCAAGGACTGGATCGTAGTAAATTACAGATGAACAAGAGCGACATTGCGGACATACTGAACGAGATAGCGACTTTGCTAGAGATAAAGGGAGAGAACCCTTTTAAGATTCGAGCCTACCAAAACGGAGCCCGAAAGCTAGAGACGCTCGACGCAGATTTGGGCGAACTCGTGGCGGAGGGAAAGCTCAAGGAGGTCGCAGGATTTGGCGACGCTCTCGTGCAGAAGATTACTGAGCTTCACGAAACGGGATCTTTAGAGTTCTTCGAGAAGCTGAAGGCATCCGTCGAGCCTGGGCTTGTATCCATGCTGGAAATACCAGGCTTGGGGGCAAAGAAAATCAAGGCGATGCACAAAGAGCTTGGCATTGCCAGTATCGAAGAGCTAAAGACGGCCTGCGAGAACGGAGAAGTCGCAGCTTTGAAAGGCTTTGGCAAAAAGACCGCCGAGAAGATTCTTGTTGGTATCGAAAACCGGGAGGCTTACGGCATGCGTCACCTCTGGTGGGACGCTAATGAAGTTGCGAAGCCGATCCTGGAGGGCCTGAAGCAGTTGCCGGAGGTGGAGGAGGCTTCTCATGCTGGCAGTCTACGTCGCAAGCGCGACACGGTGGGCGATTTGGACTTTATCGTGGGTTCAAGAGACGCAAAGCCGATCATGGATTGGTTTGTTGGCCAGGAAGGGGTGAAGGAGGTGACGGCTCATGGCGAAACGAAGTCGAGCGTGCGTTTCGATAGCGGCTTGCAGGCGGATTTACGCGTGGTTCCTCCCGAGCAGTTTTATTTCGCCCTGCACCATTTCACAGGGTCCAAGGACCATAATGTTGCGATGCGGCAGAGAGCCTTGGCTCGCGGAATGAGTTTGAGCGAGTGGGGATTGAAGCCAGTCGACGACGAGGATTTCTCCAACAGCAAGGTCATCGCTTCGGAGGAAGAGCTTTTCCGGTGCTTGGATCTTGAATACATCTTGCCGGAGCTGCGAGAAGGCTCGGGCGAGATTGAAGCCGCCGAAAAAGGGAAGCTTCCGGAGCTCCTGAAGCCGGAGGCGATTCGAGGTGTGTTTCACAACCACACTACCGCATCGGATGGGCGTTGTTCTCTCGAGGAAATGACGGAGGCTGCTCAGGCTAAGGGATGGGAGTATTGGGGGACTGCAGACCACTCGAAGGCCAGCTTTCAGGCGAACGGCTTGGATGACGAACGTGTGCTCGAGCAGTTGAAACAAATCGAGGCTTTGAATGCGTCCGGCAAGTTTTCCACTCATGTCTTTGCTGGAATCGAGTGCGACATTTTAGGGGACGGAAGTCTCGACTTGGAGGAAAGCACATTGATGGCCCTCGATTACGTCGTCGCTTCTGTGCACATCTCGATGAGTCAATCGGAGGACGAGATGACCAAGCGCCTGATCCGGGCGATCGAGCATCCGGCGACGACGATGTTGGGTCATTTGACAGGTCGGATCCTGCTGAAGCGTGAAGGCTACAAGGTGGACGTTGCGAAGGTCGTGGATGCAGCGATTGCGAACGACGTCATCGTGGAAATCAACGCTAACCCGCGACGTTTAGATATGGACTGGCGGTTTTGGAGACGGGCGGCCGAGAAGGGGCTGATGACGAGCATCAACCCGGACGCGCATCGAGCGGAACATTTCGATTTCGTTGATGCTGGCGTGAACGTCGCCCGCAAGGGTTGGCTCAGCGCGGCCAATGTATTCAACACATTGAGCTTGGCCGAGGTGAAAGAGGCGTTCGCCAAGAAACGTCCCGCTTTGGAGCGGCTCAAGAGTTAGCGGCGAGGTGGGAGCTGCTCATTCCTCGGAGTCGTTCATCAGCATGATTTGCAGCTGCAGGTAGTCGGAGACGATCTTGCATCTTTCGATAATGTTGGTGGTTTCTAAGGTGCGTTGCAGCGTCTCTTCGCTCGTGCAATAAGTCTGCATTATGAAGTGGGCCAGCATTTCTAGGTCGTCGATGGCATGGCAGGCGACTGCGGCGTCGCCGCCTTCAGCTCCCAGCATCTCGTCGATCACGTCCACCTTGTCGAGCAGGTCCACAACGATTTCAGCCTCGAACTCGTCCTGAGGACGGTGGGTTGAGGGAAGTTTGGTGACTCGGAGCAGGGGATAGGGTTCTCGCTGCACAACGGATTCGATCCTCACTCGTTCGGTTCCTTCCAGCATCAGCAGCGAGGTGCCGTCCGGATTTTGCGAGCTCATGCGAATCAGGCCGACCGTGGCAATCGGTTCGCACGCGTCATTGGTAGAAGGGAAAGGCAGGCTCGGTTCTCCCGGAAGGCTGGCCGATATGGCAAAGACGCGATCGCTTCCTAGGGAGTCGGCCAGCATCCGGCGGTACCTTTCTTCGAAGATGCGCAGCGGCATGATGGTTTTGGGGAGTAAAACGGTGCCCGGCAGTATCATTGCGGGCACTTCCTCGGGGATGTTCATAGGCTTTGAGATTGATTCAGCGAAATAATGTTTCGACGCGAATGCTGGTTTCGTCGTCGCATGTCACACTTGGGACAGCGGAAGGGGGCGATGTCTCATAAATGTAAAAAAGTGAGACAGAATATGGGACATCGGCTTTGGCTTTGAGTGGGCAGCTATAGCGTTAATTAGCGGTTTAGGTTTGTAAGTAACACATAAGCAGGTGTTTGAGGAAAATCAAGCCGGGTTGGTATATCGCTTGCTCCTGCGTTGGCATGGGACGTGTATTAGGCATAGATCTAGGAACAACAAACTCCTGCATGGCAGTAATGGACGGCGATGAGCCAGTCGTTATACCGAACGCGGAGGGCGCACGTACGACTCCGTCAATCGTTGCGTTTAGCAAGACAGGTGAACGGCTCGTGGGCCAGGCGGCTAAGCGCCAGGCAGTTACGAATCCAAAGAACACCATCTTTTCGGCCAAGCGAATGATTGGCCGCAGCTTCTCCGAGCTGAGTGAGGAAGCCGCAAATCTTCCTTACAAGGTGGTTGGAGCAGAAAACGGCGATGCTTACATCGAGTGTAACGTAGGCGACAAGGTCGAGAAGTTCGCTCCTCAGCAAATTTCCTCTTTCGTCTTGGCGAAGCTCAAGTCGGATGCGGAAGCCTACCTTGGCGAAACGATCACGGAAGCGGTTATCACTGTACCTGCGTACTTCAATGACAGCCAACGTCAGGCCACCAAGGACGCCGGCAAGATTGCCGGATTGAATGTCCTTCGCATCATCAACGAGCCAACCGCTGCGTCTCTGGCCTACGGTCTCGACAAAAAGTCGGAAGAGAAAATCTCCGTGTTCGACTTGGGTGGCGGTACATTCGACGTTTCGATTCTCGAAATCGGCGACGGCGTTTTCGAAGTAAAGTCTACCAACGGCGACACCATGCTCGGTGGTGATAATTGGGACGAGCACATCATCAACTGGCTCGTGAAGGAGTTCAAGGCGGAGAACGGCATCGACCTCAAGGGCGATCCCATGGCTCTCCAGCGTTTGAAGGAAGAAGCGGAAAAGGCTAAGATCGCGCTTTCCTCCTCCACGACCTACGACATCAACCTTCCGTTCATCACGGCTGACGCGTCAGGTCCCAAGCACTTGAACATCTCCATGACACGCTCGAAGCTCGAGCAGATCACCGACGATCTCTTCAGCCGCTTGAAGGTGCCATTCCAGAACTGCTTGCGCGACGCTGACATGTCCACCTCCGAAGTGGACGAACTCGTCCTCGTAGGTGGTATGACACGTATGCCGAAGGTGGTGCAGATTGCTGAGGAACTCGCTGGCAAGAAGCCGAATCAGGGCGTTAATCCTGACGAAGTGGTTGCTATCGGTGCTGCGATCCAAGGCGCTGTCCTGAAGGGTGACGTGCGTGACGTTCTTCTTCTCGACGTTACTCCGCTGACGCTAGGTATTGAAACAGCGGGTGGTGTATCCACAGCGATGATACCACGAAATACGACTATTCCCGCCAAGAAGTCTCAAACCTTCTCCACTTACTCTGACAACCAGCCGTCTGTTGAGATCAAGGTGTTGCAGGGCGAGCGTCAGATGGCGACGGACAACAAGGTGCTTGGCACCTTCCACCTCGACGGCATTCCGCCAGCTCCGCGTGGAACGCCTCAAATCGAAGTTACTTTCGACATCGACGCCAACGGTATCTTGAATGTCTCCGCCAAGGACAAGGGCACAGGTAAGGACCAAAAGATCACGATCACTGGTTCGGGTGGCCTTTCCGAAGACGAAGTCGAAAAGATGACCAAGGACGCTGAGCTTCACGCCGAAGAGGACAAGAAGCGCAAGGAGACGGTCGAAAACCGCAATCAGCTCGACTCCTCTATCTACCAGATGGAAAAGATGTTGGGCGAAGCGGGAGACAAGCTCCCTGCTGACAAGAAGGCTCCGATCGAAGGGGCTATCGCTGAAGGCAAGAAGGCTCTCGAGTCCGACAACAACGACGAGATCAAGGCTGCCCTTGAAAAGCTGACCAAGGTAGGCGCTGAGCTCTACCAGCAGGCAGCAGCGGCTGCGGGTGGCGATCCCGCAGGAGCGGGCGCTCCGCCACCTCCTCAGGGTGGCGGCGAATCCAGCGGCAACAAGGACCCGAAGCAAGCTGACGTAGTGGATGCTGACTTCGAAGTCGTCGACGACGACAAAAAGAAAGACTAGTATTCAAACTTTTGGGACGTTTCGAGAGTGCTCGAGGCGTCCCTTTCTATTCGTTCAATTAACCAAACATATCTAACTAACTGTTAACTCAAAATATGAGCGCATCAACATCAGTGAAAGTAAAACCCCTAGGTGATCGCGTGCTGATCAAGCACATCGAAGAAGACGAGCAAGTCCGTGGTGGTATCTACATCCCAGACTCTGCCAAGGAAAAGCCACAAGAGGCGGAAGTTATCGCTCTCGGCACTGGCGCCAAGGACGCGGACGGCAAGGCTATCGCCTTCAACGTCAAGGTCGGCGACAAGGTTCTCACCAGCAAGTACGGCGGTACAGAGGTGAAGATCGACGGCGAAACTTACCTTCTCGTTCGCGAAGATGACATTCTCGGTGTCATCGAGGGTTAAGTTCGATTCGTTCCTTAAGTAACCAACAATCAATTACAAAAGTATACTATAATGGCTAAGCAATTGCTATTCGACGAAAAGGCACGTCAGTCGGTTCTCCGCGGTGTGGAAACACTCGCTAAGGCGGTAAAGGTAACTCTCGGTCCCAAGGGTCGTAACGTCGTTATCGACAAGAAGTTCGGATCTCCAAACGTAACCAAGGACGGCGTTACTGTCGCCAAGGAAATCGAGCTCCCAGATCCATACGAAAACATGGGCGCCCAGATGGTTCGCGAAGTCGCGTCTAAGACTTCCGACTCCGCTGGTGACGGTACTACTACGGCGACTGTTCTCGCTGAGTCCGTTTACCGTGCGGGTCTCAAGAACGTAACCGCTGGCAGCAACCCGATCTACCTCAAGCGCGGTATCGACAAGGCTGTTGAAGCCTGCGTAGCCGAACTCGCCAAGATCTCCAAGGCGGTTGAGTCTCGCGAAGAGGTCAAGCAGGTCGCGACTGTATCCGCAAACTGGGACGCCACCATTGGCGACATCATCGCCGACGCGATGGACAAGGTTGGCAAGGACGGAACAATCACCGTCGAGGAAGCCAAGTCGATGGAAACGACCCTCGACGTTGTCGAAGGTATGCAGTTCGACAAGGGCTACCTCTCTCCATACTTCACTACTGACAGTGAGACAATGGAAGCGGTACTCGAGGATGCATACATCCTCATCCACGAGAAGAAGATCTCCAACCTTAACGACTTGCTTCCACTGCTCCAAGCCGTTGCGAAGACTGGCAAGCCATTCCTCCTCATCGCTGAGGACATCGAAGGTGAAGCTCTTGCGGCTCTCGTCGTTAACAAGATCCGCGGCACCCTCAACGTTTGTGCGGTTAAGGCTCCTGGCTTCGGCGATCGCCGCAAGGCAATGCTCGAAGACATCGCGGTACTCACAGGTGGTCGCTGCATCACTGAAGATCTCGGACTCAAGCTCGAGAACGTTCAGCTCTCCGACCTCGGCACTGCAAAGCGCGTTACCGTGGACAAGGAAAGCACCACTATCGTTGAAGGCGCTGGTTCCGCAAACGACATCCAAGGCCGCGTAAAGCTGATCCGTCGTCAGATCGAAGAAACGTCTTCCGACTACGATCGCGAAAAGCTCCAAGAGCGTCTGGCCAAGCTCGCTGGCGGTGTTGCAGTCATCAATGTTGGCGCAGCGACTGAGCCAGACATGAAGGAAAAGAAGGCTCGCGTTGAGGATGCTCTCCACGCGACACGTGCTGCGGTTGAAGAAGGTATCGTTCCAGGTGGCGGTGTCGCTCTCATCCGTGCTGCCAAGGCTATCGACGCCCTTGAACTCACTGGCGACGAAGCGATCGGCGCCCAGATCATCAAGACTGCTGTTGCTGGTCCGATCCGTCAGCTTTGCGCCAACGCTGGCGTTGAAGGCTCTGTCGTGGTCAAGGAAGTTCTCTCGCAAGAAGGCAACATGGGTTACAACGTTGCGACAGACACTTACGAGGACCTCCTCAAGGCGGGTGTTGTTGACCCAACAAAGGTGACTCGTTCCGCGCTGCAGAACGCTGCTTCGATCTCCGGCCTGCTTCTCACGACTGAGTGTATGATCACAGATCTACCGGAAGAGAAGTCAGCTGCTGGCGGTCCCGACATGGGTGGCATGGGCGGTATGGGTGGCATGGGCGGCATGATGTAGTCCCTGCTCTGATACGCAGCTCAATCATTACTCTCAAGCGGCTCCGGTTTCCGGGGCCGCTTTTTTTAGGTTCATCAACAGCAGAGGAATGGCTGTTTACCTGTTGCCCGTCGCTTGCGATGTGCCGCGTATCCCTGCTCAGAATCTCCACTCAACTTGCCGAAGGAGCCTCTAACTTGTTCAACAGTCCTAACTTCTGCGAAAAATCAAAGTGAAGAGGGCGAGGCCAACGAGGGCGGCAGAACACTCGAATAAAAAGCCCGCATGGTCCGGTACGGGGCTGACTGGGCCGATTGGTTCGTATGTTCTTATCTGAGGCAAGGGTGCTGGTTGCGGAGCCGGGTCTTGCTCTTTAATCACTTTGTAGACTCTCAAGTTGTTAATGAGAAAGTCACCGGCTTGTCCCACGAGAACGGATTGGTTGGAAGGGGGAGCAAAGGTTTGGTTCTGAGCGTTACCGCTCCGAAGGTCTGGATGGATGATGAGATCGCCGTTGCCGAACTGAAGGCCGTACTCAGACGTATTGGCTCGGAAACTACCTTTTCGTTTTTCGGTCCGCTCCCATTTTTTGTCCTTATCGAGATCGAAAATGAAGCGGCCTGGATTGCTTTCGTACCGCCCGGTCCACGTTTTCCATTTGTAGGGATTGTAGCCGCCAATGAGTCGCGGTTCATCGTGGTAAGGCGTTTGAACTTCCAGAATGACGACGGTAGGGCCGGCACGATCGACCGATGCATGCAGATGTTCCGAGCTTTTGCCAGATTTAGCTGGATCCTCTGCGTCGTATTCAAAGATCAACTGCAGACGACTATGATAGTAGGGCAGCCAGCTTTTGACGGTAGCTAAGTCTTCGCCTTCGAGGGTGCCGTGCACAGCGCTTGCGGTGAGGGAAATCGACACCGCGAAAGCAGCTGCGAGCATGCGTATGTTGTATGGGAGGGGGTGCATCTCTGCGTTGCTTGGTCGAATTATACATGCTTAAGTTTCTAATTACCAGAGGTATGCGAAAATTGAGAAATGTTTTACCAAAGTCTTTGGTGTGCCGTGCAAGACGGATTAGGTACTTATGCTTCGCGTCAGTCGGAAGCGGTACCTTCGCGCATTAAGGATAGCGACCCGCTGACCTGGACCAAGGAAGTGAGGCAAACCACTCGGGAGTGATCGCTAAGCCTTGCCCTCGTTCCTCAGAATCTGTCCAATTAGTCGAGTATTTGCAGGGTTGGACCTTGGGCCAGACCGCGTCGTGTTGTGAACGGGTTTGCGCTGCGGTCTGCAGCAAGCTGCAGCCCTACTCAGAAGAGGCTAGCTAGTGTCCTGTCACGCGTCCAATGTCGCATGCGACGTAGCGCTGAGCTTCAGCCAGCGACCGCAGAGATCAAATCCTGCAGCGCGGACGCCAGCTAAAGCTCGGCACTACGTTTGATGCATGACACGTCCACTAGTATGTACCATTGGACTGACTTTTAGATGCCTTCCATGGAAGAGCGAGCTATCTGATCTTGAAAGCCCATCAGGCCGAGTGCTGAACCATTGAACACGAATAGCGAAAGGAGCGGGGCTTTGGCACTCGCTTGATCCTGCAGCGCGGTTGCGAAGTGCTTTGCGGAGTATGTGGGGTCCATGAGCATGCCTGATTCTCTCGCAACATTGCAGCAGGACTGGAACAGGCTTTTGTTGACGGAGCCAAACCGAGGTGAAAGAACAGGTTTGAGAAAGCGAAGGTTCGCCTGCTTGTAAGCAGCAATAGGATACAAAGCGTGTAGCTGCATCTTTATGGAATTCAGCTTTTCCAAGAACCTTGCTTCCGTTTCGGCGATCAAGGTGATGACTATTTCTCGCTCGATCGCGGCTTCGCCTAGAAGCATTTGCAGTCCGAGTACGAGGCCGATGGCGCTAAGGCCGGTACCGCAGTCAATATAGATCCTATCGAAGGCTCGTCCCAGTTCAGATTCGTTGCGTAAAATGTCTTCCGCGAGAGTGAGGGATCCAAGCAATGCCGGAACGCCGAAACAACCTTCCCTCAGCAAATGTGTGTGCTGCCCGCGCGATTCACGTTGTTGCAGGACTTCCGAGGCTATTTTTTCTACAGCATCCCATTTGTCTCGTGGGATGAGCATTCTTTCCTCCTCAGAAAGAAGCATTGCGAGGAGCAGGGCATTGCCATGGATGTTTGGCGCGGCAGCTTCCCGCACGAATGCGAATGGGCTTATCTGGTTTTCCTTGAGAAGCTGGGCGAGGCCTACGAGATTGTTCGAGTTCGGGCCTCCGATCATGCCAACCAGATCGATGCCGTTTTGCTTCAAATAAGGGATCAAGCTCGCGTATTTGCGTACTTTTCCGCCGCTGATGCCTGAGCTGAGCTCATCCTCTCGTTTGATCCAGAGCTGTGAAGCGGATGGCGTTGCTACTTTGTGAATGCGTGTTGGCTTGGCTAGGCTTCGATCGATCGAAAGCTCGATTTCTTTGGGAAGGCGTCTATCGCTCATGGGAGTTGCTGAAAGGCATCTTGTAAGCTTTGGGCCTGAGGAATTTCGTTCGCTAGCGAATGGATGCGTTTTTGCAAGGCTGCCTTGAATGCGGCGTACTGTGACGTATCCGTGTGGAGGGTACGATGGTTTAGCATGGCGAGCACTTGATCTAGCTCGCTAATCAATTCCGTGGTCTTGTCGTCAAAATAAGATTCTCGAAATTGAGACCAGATATATTCCGTTGCTGAATTGCTAGGATGGGTGAGGTCCTCTGCGAAATAGCGGTAGTCTCTCAATTCGTCGAGGAGCAGTTCGTAGGCTGGAAAATATGGGATCTCTGGACACGTTTCGACCATTTGGTCGACAGCGAGAAGGAGGGAGGCTTTGCTGAGGTTGTTTTCGTGTAAGCCGTCGCGCAGATGCCGGACTGGGCTGACTGTGACGCATACTTCCAACTTTTTGTTTTCTTTTCGCAGCAGTTGAATCGCTCGTTTTAGGGTGATTGAGACTTCGTCGGGCGATAGCCTTCTCTTGCTGAAGCTTGAAAGCGGAAGCTTGTGGTTATGGCCAATGGCGCCGACGTATTCCTTTTTTTGGTACACCCATGCTGAGCCGAGCGTGATGATGAGCAAATCGCATGACAGCAGATTTTCGCCCAGTATTTTGATCGCTTGGTTAGCGGTTTGTATGCTTCGTTCGCGATCGGTAGAGGCAAGGGAGCTATGCACGAGGAAGTGTCGCCAAAGCTCTTGGTGCTCGAAGAATTCATCCTCTCGAAAGTCCCGCCCCTCCGTGGCACGGATCAATATTTCCGAAACGGCGAGCGGGTTGAAGAGGTTACCCAGCGGGTTTGTAGCGCAGCCGAAAAGCGATCGAGAAAGTCGTTTCCCGATTTCGTCGGCAAAACATGAGCCAAGGCTTACGAACCGGTGGGCATGCGAATACCGTCGCTTGGCTGCAGGTAGGGAAACTCGGGTATGGAAATTCACGGTAGCTAAGCACCGTCTGAAGTTGAATTTCGCAAGACGACGCACCCCTTTCAATGGGGTGGGATTGTTGTCCCGTCAATAGGGCAGAGGGGCTGCCTCTAGGGCGCTAGGATGTAGGACAAGCGGTCGCCGGCTGTTTTCACAATGAAGCCAGTGGTGAGGTTTCCATCGTCGAGGAGGGCGTCTATCGCAGCAAATGTCTCGTCTCCCATGGTAGCAGAGTCGACGGAAACGCCAGAAGTGAACCCGAACGCTGAGTTATCGTAGTCCCAATAGCCTCCGATTGGCGTCTTTTGCGACCATACTCCATTCGAGAGGTAATCTTCCATGCCGCCGGGGATGGTGGCGGGGTAGCCGTCACTCGGCCAAGCACCGTTCTCCAGGTTGTAGAGGTTGAACTGGTCGGCGAACTTTCGCATGTCGTTGGCTGTTTTGGCCGCGATGGAGCTTCTCCGTGAAGTGGTGTATGCGGGGATGGCGATGGCAGCGATGAGGCCGATGATGGTGACGACGACAACGAGCTCGATGATGGTGAGCCCGCGCTTCTTTTTGCATGAGGATTGTTTTGTCGCCATTCGTAAACTTTTTGAATTCCCGCCTTCAAAGAGAGAGGCGTCTAGGTACCCGCTTTGGTTATTGGCTCATTATCGGTAATTGACCGTCTTCCCAGACGATTTTGCGGATGGAGCCTAGAGTGAATGGGGAGATTGCTCTCGCTCGTCAGAACGAAGCTCAGCTCGGCGCGCCGTTGGGTGAGTTTTGTCTCCGCGTTTTAGTAGCCGGTAGGTTCGCCTTCTTGGATTCTCTTGAGGACGGGGCGAACGAATGTGCACTGGGCGAAGGGCAGGAATAGCTCGATCGATGTCTCTGTTTCCAGGTGGCGAATTCCGTTGTTTTCCGAAGACACTGGGTGCCAAGTCTTCATGTCGCTGCTACATTCGAAGGCGATTTCATAACCGAGGGCGGCTGCGGGGATCGATCCGTTTAGATCTTCTTTGTCGTGCGTGTACTTCACGCCAGCGACGCCGTTTTCAGCAACTACCTGATTCGAATTCCAACGAAAATCGAGGACGGGTTTTAGGACGATCTCCCTGCTGAAGCTCGTTGGCGTTTGCAAGCTAGCGGAAAGGGTGGCGCTGCTGTTTATCGATTTGGGAGTGATCCTGCAGGCCATTGGGTCCACGCCGGCTGGGAGGATCTGCTCCAAGGCGCTCATGAAATGGGGCAGGAGTTCGACGGCGCCAGAGTTGCGAGTCCAAATGAAGGGCGCGAATCCGCTTGAGGCGGATGCGGAGTCGTTTTCGACCGTTCCAGCGACTACGTCGTTGTTGTTGAGGGCGAAGGCTCTGGTGGCTCGGTGAGCATCTTCCTTCAGCCTTATCTCGAGCCCGACTTTCGATTGCAGATCGTAGAAGTAGGCAACCCGATCCCGTTCGCCGACGAGGTTTTCACTGTCGTTGATGTCACGGGCGGTGTAGTGGTCAGACTGGAAAAAATTCGAATCGAGCTCGGAGAGGTCGCGAGACCCGTTCGCTGAGTCGAAGATGAATGCTCGTTCGTGGTAGCTGTCTATGGAGCCGTTAAATTGGCGATAAACGCCAACCACGGTGCCGAGCGCGTTCAGTCCGTGGGGAGTGGTGACGCTGTGGTTTTCAAAGGAATGCAGCGGTTGGATGTCGGCGCGACCTTGGGCGAAAGACCAGGTGAAAGCTTGGCTGCCGGAGCGCCCGTCTTCCGCAACCAGTTGCGTGGAGCCGAGGGCGAGTCCGTCCTCGTTGATTTCGTACAGGACAGTGTTGCCCGCTCCGTTCGCGGTCCTTGCTCCGAGTTCGTCGAGATCGACCAAACCGTTGCTCGGGTCCCAGTAGAAGGGGAAGGTGTCGAAGTGGTTGCCGCTTTCGTCGCGATGCAGGTAAGTCTTGGACCCAACGACTTGTTGGAACGGGTTGATCGAAGAAGCGTTGATGCTGGAGAAGGTCGCTGGGTACTCGCTCAAGCCGCTGGCGATATGGGTGATGGCTCCGTCATTCCAGACAGCGAAAGTCGAGATGCGATTGAGGAGGGTTTCGCCGTTTTCGTTTATCTCGTTGCTTTGGGCGCTGACGTGATTGACGGGGGTTCCCATGACCTCCGGTACGACGAGCTCGTAGCGGACCTGCGCGGAAACGGAGGAAGCGAAGGCGATCGTCCCCGCAAATGCGAGAGCAGTGTAGTTGGAAACGTTTATTGGGTAAGTAAGGCGCATGATTTTTCTCCTAAGCAATTCGTGGGATAAGCGGTCCCACGCATTCGATTGTGCAGTCGGTGCGCCAGAAAAAGGGAGTCCCGTTTCGAGGTCTGTAAGTTGCTGGAAATGAGGCGTTAAGGTGGTTTTGAGTAATGTCGTTCATCTTCGCTGAGTAATTTCCGGATGTCAGGAAAATTGACGCTTTTCTGGATACTTTTCCAAAAATGCCTTGGAAGCTGGAGCTTTGCTTCGTTTAGCTTCGGGCCATGAAAACGGTCGATTTCGCAGGCGTGCAGAGGGCTCCTTCCAAGGTCGTCTGCGTGGGACGCAACTATCTCGAGCACATCGAGGAGCTAGAGAACAAGGTGCCTGAGGAGATGGTCTTGTTTTTCAAGCCAAACGCTGCGATCGGTCGCGCGTTGAAGGCAAAAGACAATGAGGTCCTGCATTATGAAGGGGAGATTTGCTTTGGGGTGGAGTCGGGACGTTTTCGCTACGTTGGATTTGGCTTAGATCTGACCAAGCGGCAGCTTCAGGGGAGCTTGAAAAGTCAGGGATTGCCTTGGGAGCGTTGCAAAGCGTTTCGTGGCTCGGCGCTTTTCAGCACGTTCGTGCCCTTTGAAGGAGCGGTTGAAACCTTGTCTCTGGAACTTCGGATTGATGGAGACTTGATTCAGGAGGGAGGCGTGCCGGGGATGATCTTCAAACCGGCAGAAATACTTGCTGAGATATCCAAGCTCACCGACCTCGAAGAGCATGACATCGTGATGTCTGGTACACCCAAGGGCGTGGGAGCGGTGGCCGAAGGCGCTCTTTTCGAAGGGAGGATTCTACAAGAGGGTCGAGAGTTGGTTCGCGTCGCTTGGAGAGCGATTGCCTAGCGGGACTGCGATTTCGCCAAAGATGACTTAACAAGATCCTCAAGTCCTGAATTGAGGGCCTCGTAGCCAGCTTGCTTCAGATGCAGGGTGTCGATGGAATACTCGGGTTTGATGTATTTCCCCTGTCGCAAGATGGGGTCGCAGTCGGCTACCTGAACCCGAGGGTAAGAAAAGGAAATCAAGCGTCGATTAACCAGGTCGATCGATTCGTTCACCTCGTCTGACCAGAGAGGTGTCCTCAGGATCTCGATGGGAGCCGGCGGAAAAATCGTCGTAACGATTACTTGGATACCTCGGTCGCTTATCCGTTTTGCGATGGATGTGATGTTTTCGTAGGTGAGCTCGATCGTCTTCGACTTGGTTCCCGGCAGCACCGCCATGGTTTTCAAATCGTTGTCGCCCATTTGCAGGATGACCAGGTCGGGGTCGAGCGAGAGGACGTCGTCCTCCAGGCGTCGCATGATCTGCGGGGTTGTTTCTCCGCCAATGCCGCGGTTGATGATTTCCACGTCTCCCCAGTTTCGGGCGGGATAGGCTCTCCACATTCCGCAGCGAGACTCGCCAAACATTACGATCCGCGGCTTGGTTTTCGCTTGCGAACGCACCATCGCGTTCTCTTCGGCGTAGCGATCGCTGATCGGCTCGATGCGGACTTGGGCTTCCCTCGCGTAGAACAGCTTCGCCTTTTCAAAGAGGAAATAGTTTCCCGCAAGCGAAGCAGCGAGGGCTAGCGCTAGGATCGAGTAGGCGAATATGTGACGTGAAAACCTCATGAATGGCGAAGGTGACCGTTGAGGGCCAACCTACGACGGAACGGTACAAAGCGAGCCGAAGCTGTCGAGGATAAGGCAGTCTGACCGTGCTATTACCGAGTTTCGCCTGAATCGAAAACGGGTTTGAATCCGCGACCCATCGGGCTTGGTGGCGATGCTCGGGGATGTGACCGCAAACGTGTTCGCGGCGCATGCTGCCGCCGTCTTTGCGGTATCGGAACGTAGGCTGCCGTAGCGTTCGATTCTTGGACCACGTTGAATCGCATTGCCCTTGGCGCGGCGCTCCGTCAGGTGTTTGCAGCATTGCGACATGTTGAACGCCGAGATCAAGAAATTCATATCCGAGAATTCCAAGAAGCGGCCGGAGGAGCTGGCTTTGATGGCGAACCGCTTTCCGGAACTTCCGATGGCGTTCATTGCCCAGCAGGTCAAAGGCAGGGAACGCACGCGTTCCAAGCTGCCCAGTTGGCACGAAAACCAAGATGTCGTATTTCCCAAATCCCTAGCCTTGGAGCAGTGCACTTCTGAGCGAGTCGCTCGATTTCGCGCGGAACTGGTTTCGGGCGGCTCTGCCGCCTTTGACATGACGGGTGGCTTTGGAGTGGACGGGCGTTTCCTGGCGGAAAAGTTCAGCCGCTACCACTACCACGAGCAAGACGGCGAGCTTGCCGAAATCGCCGCGCACAACTTCGCGGTGTTTGGCTTGCGGGAGAGGGTTACGGTGAGGAACCGTGACGGCTTGGAGGCGCTGAGGGATCACCAAGGTGAGTTGGATTTGGTTTTCGTTGATCCAGCCCGTCGGGACAATCGCAGTTTCAGGGTTTCAGCACTGGAGTCGTGCGAACCGAACGTGCAGGAGCATTGGGATTTTTTGCTTTCTCGCGCTGGGCGGGTGGCGCTCAAGACTTCGCCCGGTCTAGATGTGACGAGTGTCTTGGCTGACTTGAAATGCGTGGAGTCGGTCCATGTGGTTTCGGTCGAGAATGACTGCAAGGAGCTGTTCGTGCTCGCTCGGCAAGGCTTCGTTGGAGAAGCGAAGATTCATTGCGTCAACCTGCGCAAGGGGGGTGGCGTCGACCAGCTGTCGTTTTATTTGTCGGAAGAAAAGGAGGCGGAAGGTGACTTCGCTCCTCCGGGCAGGTATTTGTTGGAGCCAAACGCTTCGATCATGAAGGCGGGAGGCTTCAAAGCTGTATCCAACAAATGGAACGTGAAGGCTTTGAATCCGCGTACGCGACTCTACGGCTGCGATCAAGTCCCTGAGGAATTTCAAGGCCGAGTGTTTGAGATCATCGAGGACGTGCCGATCGGTGGCAAGGACTGCAAGCGGCTCTTCCCGAAGAAGAAGGCGCACGTCATTTCAAGGAATAGCGGCATGACTGCAGAGGAGTTGCGCAAAAAACTCGGACTAAAAGAAGGAGGCGAGCTGTTCGCAATCGGCGCGGCGGTGACCGGAATAGGGCGGCGTCTCTACGCCTGCAGGCTCGTTCGAAACTGAAACAATTGGATTCTATGAGCGCAGAGACAGTCGAAGAGTTGGAATGGGCGAAAGAAGAATTGGCGAAGCTGCGCCGCACCGTGCGGAGTTGCCAGCTGGCCACGGTTTCCGTGCGTGGAAAGCCGCTTTCGAGTTACGCTCCCGTATACGTCGACGCGGACGGCGACTTTTTCGTCTACGTCAGCGCTATGGCCAAGCACTACGTTCACCTCAAGAAGTCGGGCCGCGCGAGTGTGAGCCTTATAGAGGACGAGTCGCTTGCCGAGGAGCTTTTTGCTCGCAAGCGGGTAACGGCGGAATGTGTCGCGACGCTTGTCCCGCGAGACTCCGAAGAATGGATACAAGGCATGGAAGGACTTGAGCGGAGGCATGGCGAAACGGTTGGCTTTTTAAGGGGCTTGCTCGATTTCGACCTGTTTCGCTTATCGCCGACTGAGGGGCGTCTCGTGCTAGGATTTGGTAAAGCGTATCGCGTGTTTGGTCACGGGCTATCGGAGGTCGCATACCTCGGCGGAGGCGGGCACAAGAGCTCCAAGTAGTATTAAGGTTCGTCCTTTTCTGCAACTTCAGGGAAGGCTGCTCGCAAATCGTCGTCCAGCAACTCGGGCCTTCCGGTGGCGCGGTTGAGGTACACCCAGTCGGATTCGCCGCTTGCAACCGTGACGTGGTCCCGAGCTCGCACGAACTTGTAGCGTCGCAAGGCGCTGGCCCGCTTCATTTCGTGTGGCCAAGTGTAGACGATCAGCTGGTCGCCTTCGACTGCCGGGCGATGGTAGCGGATGAAGTGGCTGCGTATCACCCAGGTGGTTCCCAGTTGGTCAAGGCGCTTCGCGTCGTAGCCAACGGCCTTGGAATGGGCGTAGGCGACATCCTGCATCCATTGGACGTAGACGACGTTGTTAACGTGACGGTTTACGTCGATATGCGACTTGGCCATGGAGATTCGATGGTTGAAAATTCCTTGCTCGATCATGGGCTTTCTCAGAACGGACGGGAGCTTGAGCGAGTGAGGCGGCCCGCTCAATTCTCATTTGAGAGAGTTGCTGGTAGACACATTTGCTTCCAATTACTTGCAACTTGTCTAGAAGAAACGGCTATGCCCCGACTACTCGCTCCCCTCTGTGTTGCGCTCTGCCTTGCCCTCCTAGGCGCTTGTTCGCAGCAAACTTTCGAACCTAAGGACCAGCGGCTGTTCGAGCTGCGTGTCTATCACCCTCATGAAGGAAAGTTGGAGGCCTTGCACGAGCGCTTTCGCGAGCACACCTTGGCGCTCTTCGAGAAACACGGCATGCAGCACGTGGGGTATTGGGTAACGGATGAGGACGCAGCCAAGCTGGTGTATATCGTGGCTTTCGAAGACGAGGCGGAGAGGGATCTTGCCTGGGCGAATTTCGTGGAGGATCCGGAATGGAAGGCGGCCTACGCGGAATCGATCGTCGATGGGCGATTGGTGCAAAAGATCGACAGCACTTTGATGCGGACAACGGACTACAGTCCGGCGATCTTGCAGCAGGTCGCGACTCCGACGCGGGTATTTGAATTGCGAACCTATAAGGCAAGCGAGGGAAGGCTCGTCCATTTGGATCAGCGGTTTCGCGGCGCGACGATGGACCTCTTCGCCAAGCACGGCGCCACAAATCTCGTCTATTTTCATCCAGTGGAAAGCTCGGGAGGGGCGGGCGATACTCTGATCTACCTGTTGGCTCACGATTCTCGCGTGGCGCGTGAGCAGATGTTTCGGGACTTCCGCGAGGACGAGGAGTGGAAGGAGGTCAAGGCGGCGTCCGAGGTCGCGGCAGGAGGACCGCTCACGGTAAAAGGGGGTGTGAAAAGCGTCATGTTGTTGCCGACGGACTATTCGAAAATCCAGTAGTCTGAGCGATGAAAGTATTATTCGTTGGTGGCACAGGGATCATAAGCAGCGCTTGCGTCGCGTTAGCCTTGGCTCGGTCATACGAAGTGAGCATCCTGAATCGAGGAAACAGGCCTAGCTTGCCTACTGTCCATTCGATCGTCTGCGATATCAACGATTTGGATACAGCCGAAAGCATCCTTGCGAGCGAACGCTGGGACGCGGTTGTTGACTTCACTGTCTTTACCCCGGAACAGATGGAAAACCGCATTCGCTTGTTTGCGGGAAAGGTGAAGCAATACCTTTTTATTTCCTCTGCGAGCGCGTACGAGAAGCCACTGCGCAACTACCTTATTACGGAGGAGACACCCCTGGTGAACCCGTTTTGGCAATACTCTCGCGACAAGGCGCGATGCGAGGCGATCTTGCTGCAGGCGAGCAATAGCGGCCAGCTGCCTGGGACCGTGGTGCGTCCTTCGCTTACCTACGGAGACACGCATGTCCCCTTGGTTTTGAACAGCTGGAATCAGCCATACACCATCATTGATCGGATGCGCCGCGGCGCTCCTGTCGTTATTCCGGGAGATGGCACCTCTTTGTGGACGGTCACCCATAGCTCAGACTTTGCCAAAGGGCTGATAGGCTTGCTTGGAAATGGAAAGGCGCTTGGGGAGTGTTTTCATATCACTTCGGACGAGGTGCTCACTTGGGACCGGATCTTCAGCCTGACCGCTCGAGCGGCAGGGGTACGTGACCTCGCTGCCGTGCACATCGCGAGCGATTTCATTACGGCCTGCTTGCCTGACAAAGTGGGGAGCTTACATGGCGACAAATCGGTTTCGGCTGTTTTCGACAATTCGAAAATCAAGTCCTTCGTACCCGGCTTCGAAGCAACCGTTTCCTTCGCTGAGGGAATCGAAAGGAGCGTTGCGAATATGGATCGCGACGAGAACCTGAGATCAATCGACCTTGGGCACAACCGGATTGTCGATCAATTGATAGCAGCCTATCGCTCTGGACTCGACGCCGCCCGCTCCCAATTCGGAAACCCTTAACGAAACCTGACTCCATCGATTATGAAGATAGCTACCAATAAACTGCTGCTCGGAGTTGTATCCGTTTTTCTTTTACAAACATCACTCTATTCTAGCGAGTGGATTTCGCTTTTTGATGGCAAGAGCCTTGAGGGATGGAAGATAAACGAACGACCTGAATCTTGGAAGATAAAGGAAGGGGCTCTGGTAACAAGAGGTGAGCGTTCCCACATCTTTTACGTTGGGGATGTCGCGAGCCACGATTTCAAGAATTTCGTTTTCGAGGCTGAGGTAATGACGGAGCCCGGATCCAACTCAGGCATCTACATCCACACTCGCTTTCAAGAGGAAGGCTGGCCGGCGGCGGGATATGAGTGCCAGGTCATCAACTCGAATCCGGCGGGCCCGGCGAAGTACGTTGAGCACAAGATGACGGGGAGCATCTACGCCGTGCGAAATGTTTGGAAAGCTCCGGCAGCAGATCGTGAGTGGTTCAAGTATCGCATCTTCGTCGCAGGGAAAACCATTCGTACTTACATCGACGATCGTTTGATTTGTGAATACACGGAGCCGGAAGAGCCTTGGAGACCGGAGGACAAGCAAGGCCGCATCTTGGGGTCTGGAACCTTTGCCTTTCAGGCTCACGATCCGGACAGCGTCGTTCGTTACCGGAATATTCGAGTGAAGCTGCTGCCTCATGACCTGCAGACCCCGGGCCAGGCGGAAAAGGACCCCGAGCTGGATCGCCTGCTCACCTCTTTCGCCAACAGCAACCATGCCCTAGTCGACATCGGCATCGCCACCCCGTCTCTGAGCTATGCTGCCCAACAAGCTCGGATGAGCCGCATGCTTGGGGTGACGGTGATGGACGCGAATCTGTTGGACGCTCCAGCCAAGCTGCTCGTAGTGAACGACCGCGATGAAGTTCCTGATGTTGCAGCATTGAAAGCTGCCAAGGCTAGTGGTTGCCAGATCGTTTTCAGTTCCGGTGGAGCCACCGAATTAAATCGTTCGCGATTCAAAGCTCGTTTGCAGGTTATGGAAAAAGCCGGTCTTTCTTGGGAAGATCTTTGGGTGCCGGGAAAGTAGCTCGGCAAGAACGAGGGCGCTCCTTGCAAGCTTGGAGCTCGCAAGCGCCCCTCTAGAGCACGTTAGAGTGAGATCGCCGGTAGGCTACGGGGCTCATGTTTTGGGATGCCTTGAATTGTCGCGTAAAGTAGTTGCTGTCGTTGAAGCCTACCTCGAAGGCAATTTCGGAAACGGAAAGTTTCGTGCTCATCAAAAGTGTCATCGCCTTCTGGATACGAAGTTGCAGGAGGTAGTTGATCGGAGTCTCGCCGGTCGCGGTACGAAACACCCGCATGAAATTGGCTCGAGACATGTGCGCCATGGCGGCGAAATCCTCGACTTTCCATTGCTTGGCAAAGTCGTCTTCTATGCAGCCGATGACTTTGGCGACTCGCAGCAAGGCTTCCGCGTTGGTCGATCCGGAGTCTTGGTAAAGTCGCGACAGGAAAACGACCAATTCTACGAACTTCGCGAACATCGCGGCCTCATATCCTTCCAGCTTGCGTCTGAGCTCTTGGTCCAATTCTAAGGCAATTCGCTCAGAGTGGGCGAGGGCCTTGCGGTTAAGGTGCAAGTGACTGGTGAATCGGTGCTGTTTGCGGAAGAGTGGTTCTAGGAGGAAGAGAGCGCGGTAACCGGGGATTTTTCGTAGCCGCGCTTCAGGAAGGTTGAGCAGCTCGGGATCGAACATGATGTTCGTCATTTCCAGGTTCTGCAGGTCGTAGTAGTAATGGCTTTGGTGTCCTTGAAGAACGAATACGTCGCCTGTGGTTACGGGAAATTCGGCTCCCTCAAGCCAATGCATGGCGCTGCCTTTAGTGATTAGCGATAGCTCGCAGAAGTCGTGCGTGTGCCGAATTTCCGTGAGATCGTGTTCGTGGGTGATTTCGCTATGCGATCCTGCCTTGATCCGTCGAACGGTGAGCGGATGTTGCGGGTTGTCGAAGTAGTTGGCTCCCACGGCAACGATACCGTGTCCTGACTTCAGATCTTGCTCCTTTGTGCTCAAATGCGTCTAAAATTGTTGTTGTTGGCTTTGTTTT
Source organism: Pelagicoccus enzymogenes (assembly GCF_014803405.1). Classification (NCBI taxonomy): domain Bacteria; kingdom Pseudomonadati; phylum Verrucomicrobiota; class Opitutia; order Puniceicoccales; family Pelagicoccaceae; genus Pelagicoccus; species Pelagicoccus enzymogenes. The sequence continues at coordinate 51,878 of NZ_JACYFG010000035.1, read as the reverse complement.
GCAGGCTTGAGAGAAAAGCAAGTCCTACTTAAGTGTATGGTTTTCAGGAAGAAAGGGCGTTATGATTCGACTTGTCGAAAGCTTGAGACGATAATGCTAAGGATTGAGCAAATGTTAAAGGCGGAAATTTGCGTTTCCTGACATAATGGCGGCCTTTTACCCGAAAACCCTCAAGCTCATGGCATATTTAATCGGAATCGACGTTGGAAGCTCCTCGGTGAAGGCTTCTGTTCTGGATGCGGAATCTGGCAAATGCGTAGGCACCGCTTTCGCTCCCAAGGAAGAGCAAGTGATCAGTTCGCCGCAGGCTGGCTACGCGGAACAAGATCCGCAAATGTGGTACGACAACGCTCGCATCGCGGTACGAGAAGCAATGACTGCCGCTCGCATCACAGGGGATGCGATCAAGGCGATCGGCATCTCCTACCAGATGCACGGGCTGGTTTGCGTTGACAAGCAGCAGAATGTGCTGCGACCGGCAATCATTTGGTGCGATAGCCGCGCCGTACCGTATGGGCAAGCCGCTTTCGAGGCGATTGGCGGCGAGAAGTGTCTGAGTCACTTGCTGAATTCGCCGGGTAACTTTACCGCGATGAAGCTGGCATGGGTGAAGGAGAACGAGCCGGAGCTGTTCGCCAAAATCGATAAGGTGATGCTGCCGGGAGATTGGCTTTCCATGAAGCTCACCGGGGAAGCCCAGACGACGGCCTCCGGTTTGTCGGAAGGTATTTTCTGGGATTTCAAGGAGGATGCTGTCTGCGACTTTCTCTTGGAGCAGGCCGGTTTCTCTTCCGATCTTATTCCTAACGTTGTGCCCACATTTTCGGTACAAGCTACACTCACCAAGGCGGCTGCGGATGACTTCGGTTTGGCGGCGGGAACTCCGGTTTCCTACCGTGCGGGTGATCAGCCTAATAACGCGCTTTCGCTCAACGTGCTCAATCCAGGTGAAATTGCCGCCACGGCAGGAACTTCTGGGGTCGTTTACGGGGTGACGGATCAAGTAAAGTACGATCCGCAGTCTCGCGTAAACACCTTTGCCCACGTTAACCACAGCAAGGACGCGCCTCGTCTGGGCATCTTGCTTTGTATCAATGGCACGGGCATTTTCAATTCCTGGATGCGTCGCACTATCGGCGTTAGCAGCTACGAGGAAATGAACGAGCTGGCCCAGTCGGCCCCTATCGGCGCGGAGGGGCTTGTAGCCTTGCCATTTGGAAATGGAGCTGAGCGTGTTCTTTGTAACCAGAATCTGGGTGCGTCCTTTTCTGGCTTGGACTTCAATCGTCACGGCAAGGCTCACCTTTGCAGGGCTTTGCAGGAAGGAATCGTATTTTCCTTCCAATATGGCATCGAGCTGATGAAGCCGCTTGGACTTGAGATCTCGAAGATCCGTGCCGGCAAGGCGAACATGTTCTTGAGCGACCTGTTCTGCCAAACGCTAGCTGGCGTAAGCGGAGCAGGTATCGACCTTTACGAGACCGATGGATCCTTGGGCGCTGCTCGAGGCGCTGGATACGGGGCGGGCGTCTACGGAAGCTTGCCCGAGGCGTTTGCGTCCCTGCGCAAAGTGGGCGATGTTGAACCTGAGGCCAGTGAGGCTTACCAATCCGCCTACGCTGCTTGGAAGCGAGCATTGGAGCAAAAACTTTCCTAACCCCCTAATACGCAAACCTAAACCGATTTAAACAAAGCATAAGTATCATGAGTATCATTACAGGAGATAAAGAATACTTCCCAGGCATTGGGGAAATTAAGTTCGAAGGTCGCGACAGCGACAATCCGCTCGCCTTCAAGTGGTACAACCCGGAGCAGGAGATCGGCGGCAAGTCCATGAAGGAACTCTTCCGTTTCGCCATCGCTTACTGGCACACTTTCTGTGGCACGGGAGCAGATCCCTTTGGTCCGGGGACCAAGGTCTTCCCTTGGTCCGAAGGGGCTGACGCCGTTAGTCGCGCCAAAGGCAAGGCGGACGCCGCTTTCGAGTTTATCACCAAGATCGGCGCTCCCTACTACTGCTTCCACGACTTCGATCTCGTGGAGGAGGGCGCGAGCTTCAAGGAGTCCGAGGCAAACCTCTCTGCGATCGTAGATTACCTCAAGGGCAAGCAAGCGGACTCTGGCGTGAAGTTGCTTTGGGGCACGGCTAACCTTTTCAGCAACCCGCGCTACATGAACGGGGCCTCAACCAACCCGGACTTCAACACTGTCGCTTACGCCGGCGCGCAGTTGAAGAACGCGATCGACGCAACCATCGCTCTGGGAGGTGAAAACTACGTCTTCTGGGGCGGTCGTGAAGGTTACATGACCCTTCTCAACACTGACATGAAGCGCGAAAAGGCCCACTTCGCACAGATGCTTCGCCTCGCTCGCGACTACGCACGCAAGAATGGCTTCAAGGGACAGTTCTTCATCGAGCCAAAGCCTGCTGAGCCTTCGAAGCACCAGTACGACTTCGATTCCGAGACCGTGATTGGCTTCCTGCGCGAGCACGACTTGCTCGACGACTTCAAGATCAACATCGAAGTGAACCACGCCACGCTCGCGGGCCACACCTTCCAGCACGAGCTGCAAGTCGCAGCTGACGCGGGAATGCTCGGAAGCATCGACGCGAATCGCGGCGACTACCAAAACGGTTGGGACACGGACCAGTTCCCTATGAACATCAACGAGTTGGTCGAATCCATGCTCGTTATCCTGAAGGCAGGTGGCTTCAAGGGTGGAGGCGTAAACTTCGACGCCAAGACACGTCGCAACAGCACTGACTTGGAGGATATCTTCATCGCTCATATCGCCGGTATGGATGCCTTTGCGCGTTCCGCTTTGATCGCCGACAAGATCCTCAAGGAATCCAAGCTGCCAAGCCTGCTGGCAGAGCGCTACAGCAGTTTCGATTCTGGTAAGGGAGCAGCCTTCGAAAAGGGCGAGCTCAGCTTGGAGGACGTCTACGCGATTGGTTCCGAAGGAGGCGAGCCGACTCAGATCAGCGGCAAGCAAGAGCGTTACGAGCAAATCATCAACGACTTCCTGTACTAGGAAGATCGATACAGACAGTAGGTTTTCGGGCGCGGCTTCGGCCGCGCCTTTTTTTGTTCTTGGGCAGGGGCGACGCTTGCGTCGCCTCGCGGCGCGGAATGCGAACCGGCGTGGCGTGACGCGAGCGACAGCCCTGCAAAGCAAGTTCTAGCTTGTGAGCGATCCGCAGCCATGTTTCATCCTTGGGCATGGAAAATACGCTCGAAGGGAGAATTGCGTACGGCAAGAAAGCGGTATTGGAGCAGGTGGCTTACTTTACGGCCCAGTTTGGGGATGTCGCCAGCCAATGGAAGTTCGATGGTTCGCGGGTGACGGAGGCCGACTTGCATTTGTCACGCGTGTTTTCAGAGCGGATCGCAGCGGAGTTCCCAAGCGATCAATTCTTCAGCGAAGAGCTTGAGCATGGGACAGAGCCAATCGAGGTGAAGCCTGGCTACTCTTGGTTGTTGGATCCTATTGACGGGACGAACAATTTCGCTCGCTCCATTCCGAACTGCTCGATCTCTCTCGCTCTCCTTGAAAATGGCAATCCGGTTTATGGATACGTCTACGACCATGGAACGCGCAAGCTCGTGCACGGAGGGAGGGGGCATGGCCTATGGTTGGACGAGCAGCGGGTGCAGCGCAAGGAGGCGGAGCTGAATAGTCAGAGCCTGATCGCTACGCAGACTCTTGCCGACGAAACTGCCTTGGCCGACGACGACGCCTTGCGCATGGCCTTCAAGTTGAGGGCCTTTGGCAGCAGCGCCATCCATATGGCCTACACGGCCCTAGGTTGGCTCGATGGCGTGATCGCCCATCGCGTGAAGGCTTGGGACATTGCTGGAGGGATGGCCCTCTTAGCGGCGGTCGGCGGCAGTACTCGATTTTTCGATACGGAGGTATTTCCCATGAAGACCTTTTCATCGAAAGCCTCGGGCTTCGCCCACATCGCGGGGAGCCAAGAGCTCTGTGATTCGATGGAAAGGGCGATCGGAAAAGAGACGCAGTACCGCTGGTAACGCTCCGGCCCAAGGTCGCGTGAATTCTCTTGAGTTGCTTTGGGGAGGTCTGGCTCAGGCGTCTTCGGAGAAGCCGCGTCACCTTTTCGAATAATGCTGGTGACGTGTCGCGCGTCGCATGCGACATCCAATGCGTGACTTTAACTCTAGCAGCTGCGACCTAGAAGTTCCAAATCATCGGAATCAAGGTGACCGCGATAAGGAAGCAAATCGCGTTAAGCGGGGCTCCCACTTTGACGAAGTCAGTGAAACGATAGCCCCCGGCGCCGTAAACGTAGGTGTTGGTTTGGTAGCCGATGGGAGTCGAGAAGCTGGCGGAGGCGGCGATGGCGACCGTCATGAGGAAAGGCTTCATGTCGACGCCAAGCGTTTGGGAAATGCCGACAGCCAGCGTCGCCATCAAAACTGCGGCTGCGTTGTTCGAGAGGATCTCGGTCAGCAGATTCGTTAGCAGGTAGAGGCACGCGAGCATCACGTAGGGGCGCATCTCCTCGGTGGTGAAGAGGGTGACGACCGATATCAATTGGTCAGCCAGCCATTTGGATGCCCCGGTCTCCGACATGGCCATGCCTAGGCTCAGCATGCCGAAGATGATGAAGAGGATATTCCATTGCACGGCTGCGTATCCATCTTTTGGACGCAGGCAATTTGTCACGAAAAGAAAGGCGCAAGCGACAACGGCCGCCACTTCTATTCCCGCGAAGCCGGAGGAGGCGCAGGCCACCACGCCTGCAATGGCAGCGAGCACGGCAAAGCTCTTGCGTTTTTCGGTTTTCGAAGGAACCGCTCGGTTCTCCATGAGGATAATGTCCTCGCTCCCGCTCATGTTCTGAATGGCCTCGTCAGTGCCCAGCAGGAGCAGGGTGTCGCCGAACTCGAGGCGTAAGGTTCCAAGTTGGTCGCGCAGGTTTTTTCCGTTGCGGTGGATGGCGAGCACTACGAGCCGGTAGCGTTGACGAAAGTTTACCTCTTCCAACGTTTTGCCGAGGATTTCGGAGTTCGGACCGAGGATGCCTTCTACAATCAAGCCCTCGTGGGCGTTGATGTGCTCGAGTCCGAGTTCCCGTTCTGCTGCGAGATCGATGCCCTCGATGGAGCGGGCTTGAGCAAGCCCGGAGGCGCGGCAGGCGAGGAAGAGGCGGTCACCCTCCATCAGCTTGACGTCCTGCATGCGACCCTGCAGGGATACGCCGGATCGTACGAGGTCGATCACCCGCATGCCGCTGGTGCGTTTGAATCCCGCTTCTTGCAAGGTCTTCCCTATGGCGGAGGAATCAGTACTGACGAAGGCTTCCGCGATGTACTCTCGCCGTTCTTCTTCGGAAAGGATAGAAGTCAAGGTCTCGCGCCAAGGTAGCAGCTTGTTGCCGAAAAGGATCAGATAGACGAGTCCAGCGAGGAAGATCGGCACGCCGATGAAGGCGAACTCAAACATGCCGAGCGCCTTGCCGCCCACGCCTTCAGCCACGCCGCTGACGATGATGTTGGTGCTGGTGCCGAGGAGCGTGCAGGTGCCGCCGAGGATGGAGGCATAGGAGAGGGGGATGAGGACTTTAGAGCCGGCGACTCCAATCTTGCTGGATAGCGTCAGCACGATGGGAAGCATGACGACAACTACGGGCGTGTTGTTGATGAAGCCGGAAAGGATCCCCACCAGGACCATGATCACCAGCAGGAAAGGGCGGTAGCTCAGGTTGCCCAGGGATTGCAGCTTTTGGCTCAACTGAGCGATCAAGCCCGTCTTTTCCAGTGCCGCGCTGAGCATGAACATCGCTCCTACGGTGATGGGAGCGGGGTTGGAAAACACTGAAAATGCCTGCTGGGAGCTGAGGGTTCCCGTAGCGATCAGGATTGCGAAGACGGAAAGCGCGGTAACGTCGGCCGGCAGTTTTTCCCACACGAAGCTGACGAGCGTCAGCACGAGGAGTACGAATACGAATGCGATATCCCAAGTCATGGTGGGCAGAGGAGCGGCTGGAAGGGGTTGTTACTACTTCGCTCAGCGAAGTAGGTCAAGCGGCTGCTGGCTGAAACCAGACATAGAGGAAGTAGTATACCAGTACTCCTGTAACGGATACGTAGAGCCAGATTGGATAAGTGATGCGGGCCCATTTCTTGTGCAGTTCGCGGCGGTCTTTGATTCCGAGGTAGGCGGTGCGGATGACGAGCACCGGGATGGCAGCAGCCAGCAGAATGTGGGAGATGAGCATCGTGTAGTAGACGTAGCGGATGGCTCCCTCGCCATTGAACGGAGTGTGCACCCCTCGAACAGCTATCTTGTGGTAGACGTAGCCGATGAGGAAGATCGCAGAAACGATGATAGAGGCTCCCATTAGGAGACGGTGCAGGCCTTCCTTCTTCGCTTTGATGGAGACTACTCCCGCGATGATGAGGACAGTGGCGATCGCGTTGAGTGAGGCGTTGAGTGCGGGAATGTCGCTAATTTCCATGATTGGGCTTAGAAGAGTATCCAACGATCGATTACCAAGGTGAAAAGCACCGCTGGCAGGTAAAGGATGGAGTTGAAGAATAGCTTGCGGGCCACGCCGTCTCGGTTGCTCGCTGTCGCGAAAGCGATGGAGCGCAGCAGGTACCAGATGCCAAAGAGGGCTGCCACGGCAGTGTAGAGCCAGCTGCAAAGCCCGAGGAAGATGGGAAGCAAGCTGACGATGAGCAAGGCGATCGCGTTCACGGTTGCCCAGATGCCGGCCTTGCGTCCTGTCGGGTCAACCACCGTGAGCATGGGAAAGCCTGCCGAGCCGTAGTCCTTGCGGAAAGTCCAGGCGATCGCCATGAAGTGCGGCATTTGCCAAAAGGCGAGGATTCCGAAAAGGATCCATCCGAGCGGAGAAATCTCGCCCTCCGCGGCTGCCCAGCCGATCAGGGGCGGCAAGGCGCCTGGCAATGCACCCACTTCGGTGGCCCAGCGCGTCTTGAGCTTCAGCGGCGTGTAGAGCGCGATGTAGGTGAAGATGGTTGCCAGTCCGAGGGCTCCCGCGAGCGGGTTAGCTCCCAGCCAAAGGGCGGTGACGCCGACGACGGATAGGGCGATGCCAAGCCACAAGGCGACAGTGGGGGATACTTGTCCCGCCGGTAGGGGGCGTTCCCGGGTGCGTTTCATGAGCGCATCCGTGTCGCGCTCGATGAATTGGTTCAGAGTGGCGGCTCCTGCGGCGCAGACGGCGGTTCCTCCAAGAAAGAAGACGAGGACGAATACGTCCCTTGCAGGCAGGGCAGCCAAGTAGCCGACTAGGGCGGTTATAACGGAAAGTAGGCTAAGGCGCGGTTTGGTGAGCTCGTAGTAAGCGGACCAGGCGATAGCTTTGTTCTCGGTACGATCGGACAAGGTGGCAGCGGGAGTCAGATCGACTCGTTTTGAAGGTTCCAGGCTCACGCTTCTGCAGTTTGGCCGATGGCGGAGGGCTTTCCCTCAAGCGCGTCGCGTTGGTTCGCGGCGGCGGAGTTGGCGTTGAATTTAGGCTTTAGGCTTCTGTACGTCATTGACCAGCAAAGGGCTAAGGTGAACGCCCCGTTCAGCATATGCAAGGTCGTGACGTGCTCGTTGCGAACTTTCCAGATAACCAGAGCTCCGAGGAGGACTTGTATTAACAGGAGCGCTACCAAGCCGGCGGCCGATCTCCCCATCGCTCTGCGGCTCGCAGCGTCCTTCCAAACTTTGATGCAGAATGCGATCACGGCGATCGTAACCACGACTGCTCCTACGCGGTGGGCGAAGTGGATGCCGATGGCGAAGTCGAAGACGGGCGGTACAAGCGTGCCGTGTGGGGTGAGCGGAAAGGTGGTGATGGCAAGTCCGGCGTGCGCGTGCCGCATGATGGCGCCGACGATAAGCTGGAGCACGATGGTGCCGCAGGCGACGTATCCGAAGGTGGCGACGGACGCGTCCGGGGCGTAGGGGAAACCGGCGTTGCGCTCGATCCAGGAGCGGCTGTTGCTTATAACGAAAGCGACGAGCAAGCAGAGAAACAGCTGTGCCAAGGTAGCGTGAGCGACCGCAAAACTCTGGGCGTAAAGGTTGTGGTCGATGTTGAGGTTCAGGGCGTCGAGCTTCACGCGCAGCCCCCCGAGCAGGCCTTGAACGATCACGAGGACGACCAGCCAATTGCCCATCTTGCGAACGGAAGGGGCGGCTTTGCTCGCGTGCGCGAGGATGCAGAGACCGATGGAAAGCAGCCCCATGACCATGCCCAGCAGGCGGTGGGAGTGTTCCGCGGCCATGTCTTTGTCCTGCAGCCAACCTTCCGGATTGATCGAACCGTTGGAGAGCGGCCAATCTAGGAAGGCCATCCCTGCGCGTATGGTGGTGGTGAAACCACCGGCGTAGAGTAGGAAGGTAATCCATACGAGGGCGCCGAAGCTGAGCCAGAACAAGGCTGGAAGGTATCGGTTTTCGGTATGACTTAGTGCTTTTGCTGGCATCTTCTTGGCGGATCGTTTGTCTACCGTGGCGTCATGATTTCGAGACTCACTCATCATTCTTCTTTCAGGTTCAATTCGCTTACGAAAAGTCCGCTTTTTCGAATGCTGCTAGTCGCGTCGGCTTTGGCAGGGCTTCTGGGATGCGCTCAAAGAAACGAAAGTCAAGAAGATGAAAAAGAGGAAGGCTACCCGCTTCTAGGAGTGGTTCAGGGAGTCGACGTGGAGGGAGTCGCCCTTACCGTTGCCCATGAGGAGATCCCGGATTTCATGCCGCCGATGACCATGGTCTTTCGCGTGAGCCCGGGGGACGTGAAGACCTTCAAGAAGGGAGACCAGATCAAGGCTCGCATGGTTCGCGACGAGGACGGCGGCTTTCGCCTGATCAAGATCTGGAAAATTGACGACGAGGCTGCCGACACCATGCGCCGCGTGAACAAACGTCTGGCCAAGACGGTCGACGAGCTGGGCTCGGGCTACTACCTCGCGGAAGGCGACGCGTTTCCGGAGTTCGCATTGGTGGACCAGTACGGGGAGACGGTCACGCCCACTCGCTACGTGGGGAAGCCTTTTATGTTGAACTTCATTTTCACTCGCTGCACCGACGCGGAGATGTGCCCTCTGTCGACTTCCAAGATGGCAACCCTGCAGCGAATGGCCAAGGAAGAGGGGCTCGAAGACTTGGAATTTATTTCGGTCACGCTCGATCCGAAGTACGACACGCCGAGCGTGTTGCGGACTTACGCGGACGCCTACGGAATCGAAGGGGAAAACTTCCGCTTCGTGACCGGGGAGCGTGATGCGGTACGTCAGCTGATTAAGAGCATGGCCCTCACGCATATCGAAACGGGCGAGGACATCGTGCACAGCCTGGCGACGGTCTTGGTGGACCGCGATCGCAAGATCGTAATGCGCTCCGTCAAGAAGGCGTGGGACCCTATGGAATTCTTGGCCGCGGCCAAAGCGCTTTGATTTCGCGTAGCGCTGCGCTTTAGCCAGCGTAAATTGTGGAGCGGACCCTGTAATGCGGTCGCCGGCAAAGCACGGCGCTACAGTTTCTACAGCTTGCCTTTGAGCTCTTTGGCTTGCTCGTAGGCGGCCTCGGCGGAATCGGCGAGCACGCAGAAATGGCCCATCTTTCTCCCGGCCCGCGCTTGCGCCTTTCCGTAAAGGTGCAACTTGGCAGTCGGATGACGGAGAATTGAGGCGAAATCGGGTTCGCGGCCGATCCAGGCGTCGCCGAGGATGTTGACCATCGTCACAGGACTTAGCAGTTCTGTGGAGCCCAGCGGCAAGCCGCAGACGGCGCGGACGAACTGCTCGAACTGAGAGGTGACGCAGGCGTCGATGGTGTAGTGGCCTGAGTTGTGGGGACGGGGGGCGAGCTCGTTGACGGCGATCGTGCCGTCGCGCAGCACGAATAGTTCGACTCCTAGCAAACCTACGAGGCCGAGTTTTTGGGCGATCTCCTTGGCCAGTTCCTCTGCTCGCGCCCGTAATTCGGGAGAGATGCGCGCCGGGACTATGGAGTAGTCGAGAATGTGGTTGGTATGAATGTTTTCTGCGACTGGGAAGGTAGAGACTTCGCCCTGTTCGTTGGCGGCGACCAGCACGGAGATTTCCATGGTGAAGTCCATCCAGCCCTCGAGCACGGCGCGGTGCTCTCCGAACTCCTTCCAGATGGCGGCGGTATCCGGATTTTCGCTACTGATTTTTAGCTGTCCCTTGCCATCGTAGCCGAATGCTGCGGTTTTGAGCACTGCGGGCGTACCGATTTCGGCGATTGCCTTGTCGAGGTCTTCGAGGGAGTCCACGATGGCAAAAGGGGCGCAAGGGATGCCGCTGTCGCGCAGGAAGTTCTTTTCGCGCTCGCGGTTCTGGCAGATGTGCAGGATCTCCGGACGCGGGTGCAGGGTGATCTTCTTCTCCAGCTCGTGGGTGGCCTCCACGGGGACGTTCTCGAATTCGTAGGTCACTACGTCCGAGGACTCTGCCAGGAGCTCGAGGGCGGACTTGTCGGAGTACTTCGCGTTGATCTCGAGGTCTGCGACGTGTCCGGCTGGGCAGCGGTCTTGCGGTTCGAAGACCACAAAGCCGTAGCCGAGGGCGCGGGCTGCTTGTCCTGTCATGCGACCGAGCTGGCCGCCTCCTAAGATTCCAATTGTCGATCCGGGTGTTATCACGTGAAGAAGTTCGAAGTACTTTGGGTGGTAGGTGAAGGCGGGCGAGGCTTACTTGAGTTCCATGGCCTCGACCTTGGCCTTTTGCTGTTCGCGGAATTCCTCGAGTTTTTGGGCGAGGGAATCGTCGTTGAGGGCCAGGATGGAGACGGCGTAGAGGGCGGCATTCTTGGCTCCGGCGGCTCCGATGGCGAAGGTTGCGGTGGGGATGCCGCCGGGCATCTGCACGATTGAGAGCAGGGAGTCCATGCCTTTGAGGGCCTTCGATTCGACGGGGATGCCGAGGACCGGGAGCGTGGTGAGTGCGGAGACCATGCCTGGCAAGTGGGCGGCGCCGCCGGCGCCCGCGATGATGCACTTCAGCCCGCGTTTTTTGGCGGTTTTGGCGTAGTCGTACATCTTCTCAGGCGTGCGGTGCGCGGAAACGACTTGCGCCTCGTAGGCGACGCCGAAGGAGTCGAGCATCTCGGCTGCTTGAGAGAGGGTGGGCCAGTCGGAGTTGCTGCCCATTATGATTCCGACGAGAGGTGTTTTTTCTGCCATGGCGTTATTAAATCGAAAGCTGGGGATAGTGAGGCCATGCGCCGGGGTCGAGTCGATATTGATTTTTAGGGAAGCGCCGCGCTTTACCGTATGCGCCGTAAACCTTGATTTCGTGACCTCGTGGCGTGTACTGCGCCCCCATGATTTGCTCTGAAATAGTTCAGCAATACGAGTCGCGCTTCGGCAGGATCGACGTCTACGACCGCTACCTTGTCTCTACCCTCAACAGCGAGGCAGGCAGGGATCCGAACCGCTTGGAGTACCTGCACTGGATTCTCGCGATCACAGAAGAGCACTTTTGCGAGCCCTGGGGATTTATCGGAAATCGGGTAAACGCCAATGCGGCGGACCCAGCCCTGCTCGCGCGAGCTCGAAAAACGGTTCCCCTTTGGCGATCCTTTGCGGTGGTGGGCTACACTTCGAGAACGAGAGAGTTGTTCGAACTGGAGAGTTTGGTCCTGAACGGATTTCCCCACTGCTACTTCGAAGCGTTGGAATGCGCCGAAGCGTGGACGGACACGGTGATTCGATCCGTTCGGAGTCAATAGTGAGATAAAAGCTTAGGGCGGAAATGGCTGGAGCAACGGTGGGGCGTGGCTAGTTTGTTCGCATGACGCGAGAATCCGCCCCCCCGAAAATCAAAGTGCTCCTGCTGACGGGGCAATCGAACCAATGGCATAACTGGAAGGTGAGCAGCCGAGCTCTGGAGGCGTCGGTGAGCGCCGACGGTATGTTCGAAGTGGATACCTTGGTCACGCCGGATGCAGGAGAAGACTTCTCTGAGTTCGCTCCTGCCTGGAGCGACTACGACGTCGTGTTGCTCGACTACGAAGGGGACGTCTGGCCGAGGGAAACGCAGCGAGCCTTCGAAGCCTTCGTGAGCGGGGGAGGAGGGCTGGTTGCTTTTCACGCGGCGGACAACGCTTTTCCGGATTGGCCGGCCTTCAACGAGATGATAGGTGTCGGAGGCTGGGGAGGGCGCGGCGAAGACGCGGGGCCGAAGGTGCGTTGGCGCAAGGGAAAGATGGTTCTCGACGACGGGCCCGGCGTGGCCATGCACCCGGATCCTTTCGAGTTTTTAGTCGAAACCTGCGCTCCGGATCATCCCGTAATGCGTGGATTGCCGGAGGCCTGGCTGCACGCGATCGACGAGCAATACAGTCAGTTGCGCGGTCCCGCCAAGAACCTCACGGTGCTGGCGACCGCGATCGCGGGGCCTGAGATCGAAAACGGCACGAGCGAGAACGAGCCTATGCTGATGGCCATCGACTACGGAAAGGGGCGGGTTTTTCACACGACTTTGGGACATGTCGGAGCGAACGACACCGAAACGCCGGCGGCCATGAAGTGCGCGGGATTCCTGGAAACCCTTTTCCGAGGTTTGGAATGGGCTGCCACTGGCGAGGTGACGCGGGCGGTTCCGGATGATTTCCCAGGGACGGAGTTTCCGGAAGTACGCGCCTAGGTAGCGGCTGTTTGGGCTGGGCGCTCCATTCGAATGTTGCTTCCCGCAGAACGGAGCGACTTGATGGCGGGCGTGAGCGCTATTGAAGAATTGGTAGAAACGATGGCTCGTTTGCGGGGACCTGGCGGTTGCCCTTGGGACATCGAGCAGGATCATCAGTCGATCGCCCAGTGCTTGGTCGACGAATGCAGCGAGTTGTTGGAGACTATCGACAAGCTGGACATGGAGCACATGCGGGAGGAGCTGGGCGACGTTCTGTTGCAAGTCGTTTTTCACGCTCAGCTCGCGAAGGAGGCGGGGCATTTCGACTTCGAAGCGGTCGCCGCCGAGATCAACGAAAAGTTGATTCGCCGGCACCCGCATGTCTTCGGAGATGTCGACCTCTCCAACTCGGACGCTGTGTTGAAGCAGTGGGACGAGATCAAAGCGAAGGAAAAGGCGAACAGGCCGGTTAACCCATCGCAGTTCAAGGACCTGCCTCCGGCTCTTCCTGCCCTGCTCTTCGCCTACGACGTTTTCAAGCAAATCAAGAAGAAGGCGCTCCCCGTAGGCGATTCGGTTGACATGGAAGCGATCGCGGCGATGGCGGACGAGCTGGACGAGGAATCAGCGGGCCACATCCTTTTCGAAATTGCTGCGGCTTGCCGCTTGAAGGGCATCGATCCAGAGAGCGCGGTGCGCAAGTTTGCTCGTCGCGTGATGGCGGAAAGCGATGCCATGGTGGAGCCGCTCGAGGAAAAGATCGGCTAGATTGCGGCGGCAACCCGCTTCCCGCGACGAAATCATGAGCAAAGACGAAGCTTGGCGATCGCTTTGGGTAGATCCGTTTGTGCGGCATCTAGCCGGTGAGCGTCGGCTTTCGCAGTACACCGCGCGCAACTACGAAACTGCCTTGGAGGTCTTCTTTCGCTATCTTGATAGCGAAACGCGTTGGGCCGGCGATCTCAAGAAGGTCGACTTGCGTCTCGCTCGGGATTTCGTGATCGAACAACAGCGCCGCGTATCGCGTCGGACCGTTCATAACTACGTCTCCGGGCTGCGCACCTTTTTCAAGTATTGGATACGCCAAGGGAAGCTGGAGACGAACCCGCTGGTCGGGATCGTCTTGCCTAAACTGCCCAAGAAGTTGCCGGCTTTCATGACGGAGCGGCAAGTGAAGCTATTGATCGACGGTCCGATGCGACTGCTGGAGAACGAGGCAATCCCTCCTTTTCAAGCATGGCGAGATCGACTGGTCCTGGAGTTGCTCTATGGCGCCGGCTTTCGTGTGAGCGAGCTGTGCAGCCTCACCTATGGTCAAGTCAGCTTCGACGAGGGCGTCGCTCGAATCGTGGGCAAGGGAGGCAAGTCGCGCATTTGTCCCTTGGGACGCGTGGCGATGGCCGTATTGGATAAGTGGAGACGCGAATTTTCTGTGGGAACGGCGTTCCTGGATCCCGTAGTTCTCAGCAATTCGGGGAAGAAGTGGAATCCGCGCGGAGTGCAGCTGTTGCTCAAGAAGTACCTGTCCCTCGCGGAGTTGCCGATGGACCTGACGCCGCACAAGATTCGACATTCGTACGCGACTCACCTTCTCGACAACGGGGCGGACCTGCGGCTGGTGCAAGAGTTGCTAGGACACGCCAAGCTTTCCACCACCCAGATCTACACGCACGTTAACATCAGCCGCCTCAAGGAAGCGTTTGATCAGGCCCACCCAAGGGCTTAGTTTGCGAGTAATCTAAGTGCATGGGGTGTTGGTACTAAGGGCTTTTCTAAGATCCCATGGAGAAACAGATTGCAAGGGTGGCTCGGATTTACGTTGCTAGGCGAAATCCTATGCCACAACCCTCCCGAAAAAAGGGCAAGCGCCCCCCCACGCTTGCTGATGTCGGCCGCAAGGCTGGCGTATCAGCAATGGCAGTGTCAGCCGTTCTCAACGGCTCCAATTCTTCTGTTCGTATTTCCGAGGAAACGCAACGGAGGATCCGCAAGGCGGCGGCGGATTTGAGGTATCGACCCAACATCGCGGCTCGAGCCTTGGTCAATCGCCGCATGAACACGATCGGCGCCTTCATCGTGGTGGAGGGCTTGGAGCTGAACCACTATTTCCTCGAGGTCTTCAATGGAATCATCGCGGGCGCTTCCGAGCACAACCAGAATGTAACGGTTTTCACCTTGGATACCTGGTCGGACGCGAAGGAGCAATTGGAGCGCGCCTTCGACGGTCGAATCGACGGCATGATCTTGATCGCTCCCATTGTGGGCGAGGAATTTGCCAAGGGAATGAATCCCGACATGCCCTGCGTATCGCTGCATGCGAACGTTGACATTGAAGGCGTAGTCAATCTCGAGTCGGATGAGGAAAAGGGCGCCTACGACATGGTGAGGTTCCTCGTGGACAAGGGGCATCGCCGCATCATGCACCTCGCCGGCCCGCGTGGCCTCTTGGGAGCGGAAAGGCGTATCTCCGGCTATCGGAGAGCTCTGGCCGATGCGGGAGTCGAATGGGACGAGTCCCTGCTCAAGTCGATGCCCTACAGCGACGTGGAGGCTAGAGCTGTAATGGAAAAATGGTTACAGGACAATTCTTTGGATTTGTTGCCGCATGCGATTTTCTGCGCGAACGACCAAATGGCTTTGGGCTGCGTGGAGGCGCTGTCCGGCGCTGGAGTGAAGGTGCCGGACGACGTTTCGGTTTGCGGTTTCGACGATACCTTGGTGGCCCGAGTCACCGTACCGCCCCTGACGACGGTTCGACAACCTCTAAGGCAGATGGGGGTCGAAGCTGTTTCGACGCTGCTCAAACGCATTGACTCGGAAGAGGAGCGTGGCGAGGTCAAGCCGGCTCCTGTTGTATTTCCGACGGAGCTGGTGGTTCGCAACTCCGTGGTGGAGCGCTGAGCTCGTTTCCTACGCGCTAGCTGGTGGAAGACGGGTGCATGAAGTCGTATCCGTTTGCGAGCTCGATGAAGCTTGCGACCTGATCGTCTATCCAAGCCTGATCTTTCTGCAATTCGCTCGCAAGCATACGGGCAACTAGCGGAGCTGCTTCGATGGCGGCTCTTGCGTCGAGCAGCAAGGCCCGCGTTCGTCGGGCAAGAACGTCTTCGACCGTGCGGGCCATTTCGTTCCGGGCGTGATGGAGCACCTCCGCCTGCTGATAGGGCAGCCTGGGATGGAGAGCGGCTGCGGCGCGGGGATCCTTCTCGATGAGCGTTTCGATTGCTTGAGCTGCTGAGCCGTAAGGAGAGAGATTGGAGGCTGAGATCGGTTCTCGCGTGGATCCGGCGATAGAGAGCGTTTTGGTTTTGCATGCATCCTCTTCGATTCCGGAAAGGATTTCCACGTGGTCGACGACGTCCTCCGCCATGCGACGGTAAGTGGTCCATTTTCCGCCGGTCACGGTGAGCAGTCCAGAGTCGGAAATGAGGATGGTGTGGTCGCGGGAAAGGGCGGCCGTATCGGAGGAATCGCCAGATTTTACGAGCGGTCGCAAGCCAGCGTACACGGAAAGAACATCCTCAGGTTGAGGGTCGTGCTCGAGGTATTTGGCTGCGTGCTGCATGATGAAGTCACGTTCGGAGCTGAGAGCTCGTGGTTCGAGGGAGTGGCTGGCGAGTGGGGTGTCGGTGGTGCCGACTACGACGCGATCGTGCCAAGGGACGGCGAAGAGCACGCGGCCATCGTCGGTCTTGGGAACCATGATGGCGGCATCGTTGGGAAGAAACCGCTTGGGAAGGACGATGTGTATTCCTTGGGAAGCGGAGATGATGGCATTGGCTTTGGGGTCATCTAGCATTCGTAAGGAATCGGCGAATACGCCGGTCGCGTTCACCACTGCTTTGGCCAATATTTCAAACTGCTCGCCCGTTTCCTGGTCTTCCGCTAGCACGCCGCAAATCTGTCCATTTTCTGTCTTTAGCAATTGGATACACTTAAGGTAGTTCGCGATCACGGCTCCGTGCGCCGCGGCAGTTTGGGCGAGATTGATGGCGAGGCGAGAATCGTCGAACTGGCCGTCGTGGTAGATTACGCCGCCCGTGAGCCCTTTGGTTTCGATGGTGGGGATGCGTTCGATCGTTTGCTCGCGGCTGAGGTTTCGGGAGGGCGCGAGGCCCAGGCGGCCGGCGAGCGCGTCATAGACTTTCATGCCGACTCCGTAGAAGGGGCCTTCCCACCAGCGGTAGTTGGGAATGACGAAGGCTTGGTCGCGAACCAGGTGGGGCGCGTTGCGATACAGGAAGCCGCGCTCCCGAAGCGCCTCGAGCACGAGGGACACATTTCCTTGCCGCAGGTAGCGAACGCCCCCGTGCACCAGCTTGGTGGAGCGGGAGGAGGTCCCTTTGGCGAAGTCGGACTGCTCGATGAGGGCGACCTTGTGCCCGCGCGTCGCTGCGTCAACTGCGGTCCCTAGTCCGGTTGCCCCGCCGCCGATAACGAGAATGTCGAGTGGCTCGCTAGGGGAGCGAAGGGATGAGAGGGCATGCTCGCGATTCACGTTAGAAGTGTGGCGAACGGAAGGCGGGGAGGAAAGGTTGAAGCACAAAAAAACGCTAGCCGGGCGGGCTAGCGTTTTGGAATTGGGTAAGGGGTTCGCGACCAAGCTCGCTCCTAAACGTACTTGTTGCGCAGGACGACGCGGGAGCTGGAACCGTCGAGGGCTATTTCCTTGACCGCGAGCGAGATGCGGTTGTCTTCGTCGAGGGCGTCCCAGTAGAGCTCGAGCGTTTCTTCAGCCGTCGCTGCGATGGGCAGGAGCAAGGGGTCGACGTTGAAGGTAGGGAGCGGGTTGCCGTCGCCCATGTAGGTGGTGAGCCCGTAACCGATGCCGTTGGCGGGCTCTTGCGGATAGTAGTAGTGGCGGTCCGAATACGTGGGGTCGATCTTGTTGGCCTTAAGGATGGAAAGCCCGATCTCTGGCGTGTCGCCGGTGAGGTCGAGTTGGCCGGTGATACGTGGGGTGTAGTTGGGGGCGTCGGGTTCGCGATCGCGGGTGGAGAGGGCTTGCTTGGCGGTCTTGCCGGCGGCGAGTCCGTCGCAGAGGGTACGGGTTTGGTCGCCGTTGGAAACGAGGAATTGCCCGGGGAGTTCGAGCATGGCCTCGTAGATGATGAGGCTGGGGTCTTCGACTTTGGAAGGGTCGAAGGGTTCAGTGCTGAGCGTGGTGCCTTCCAGCGAAAACTGGCGGTTGCGGCTGTTGGGGCTGCGGCCCATGATCCAGTAGACTTGCTGCCAGGCCTCGCCGGAGGCGGACTTGCCGATGACGAGGCCGCGACCGGGGTACGGGTTGCCGGCGACGTGCGACTTTAGCGTTGAGGATGCGATTTCTTTAGCGCTCATAGGGCGGCAGAGGTTTGGCATTTGCGAGGTAGGGGCAATCCAAATTATCCGCCGTGTTCAAGTGTCGGGAAAATTGTATTTAGGGATGGGGGAAGTCGTGCGGGCTTCCTGCATGAGTCGCTCCAGTTCGCGCAGGACTTCGGGGCGTTGCTTGGCGAGGTTTCGGCTCTCGCTCGGGTCTTGGGAAAGGTCGAAGAGTTGGGTGGGGACGTCGGGGTTCGTGGACACTCCGTAGCGGACGGCTTTCCATTTTCCCTTCCTCAGGGCGATGCGGCCCTTCTTCTCGTGGAATTCCCAGTAGAGGTAGGCATGTTTTGTTTGTTCTCCCTCGCCGAGCAAGCTGGGGAGGAAAGAAATTCCGTCCGTTCCTTCCGGGACGGATTGACCAGTCAAGTCCGCGACAGTGGGCAGCACGTCCCAGAATGCGGAAACATGTTGGGAAACCGAGCCTTCGGCGATGCGGCCTGGCCATTTGGCGATCATGGGCACGCGGATGCCGCCTTCGTAGAGGTCTCGCTTGAAGCCGCGTAGCCCGCCGTTGGAGTTGAAGTAGCGCGGATTGTGCCCAGCCTCCTGATGCGGTCCGTTGTCGGAGGTGAAGATGATCAAGGTGTTTTCGTCGATGCCGAGCTCTTCGAGCTTGGAGACGAGTTCTCCGACGTCGTCGTCGAGGTGGTTTACCATGGCGGCAAAGGCTGCGTGGGCCTCGGGTTGCGAGCCGTAAGCCCCTTTGCGGAAGCGGGGACCGGAGTCGACGCCCTTGAACGATTTTTCGGGCAGATACCTGCCGCGGTGCTTCTCCATGTAATCCTCCGGAGCGAACATTTCGGCGTGGGGCTGCACGAGGGCGTAGTAGCAGAAGAAGGGGCGGTCCTTGTTGGCCTCGATGAAAGCGAGAGCCTCTTCCTGTATCAGGTCCGGAGCGTAGACGTTAGTCTCGCGGCCGAAATTGTCCCACAGAATCTCCCTCTCGTCGTCGTTCCAGAGAAAGTAGGGGTAGTAGTGGTGGGCGAGGCGTTGGCAATTATATCCGTAGAAGCGGTCGAATCCCATCTTCAGAGGTTCGCTGGCGGAGTCGGGGGCGCCGAGTCCCCACTTGCCGAAAATTCCCGTGGCGTAGCCTGCCTCTTTGAGAAGGTGGGCCAGCGTGTAGGTATCGGCTGGCATGGGCTGCTGTCCTTCCGGCCTGACTTCATTGTTGCCGCGAACTGCGGCGTGCCCGACGTGCTTGCCGGTGAGCAGGGCGCAGCGGGATGGGGCGCAGACCGTGCTCCCGGAGTAATGTTGGGTGAAGCGCATGCCTTGGGCCGCGAGCCTGTCGATGTTTGGCGTTTCGAAGTTGGTTTGCCCGTAGCAGGAAAGGTCTCCGTAGCCTAAGTCGTCGGCAAGGATGTAGATGATGTTGGGAGCTTGCTTTGCCCAGCAGGGGCTGGCGGCCAAAAGCGTGATAAGCAGGGTGGTAAGTCGCATCTGTCTCGGTGGGTTGGGGGGATTAGGTAGGATCGATTGGCAACTGCATAAAGAAGGGCGAATCCAGCGGGCTTGCCAGAGTTTAGTTCAGTTAACGGTTCCAGAAAGTTCGGCCCTGTAAAGGAAGTATCAGTTTTGCGGGACTGGAAAGGAATTCGTTCGGTTGGCGCTGCGGTTGCTCTGTTTGCACCCATGCAGAAAGCCGCCTTAATCTTGTGTTTCCTCTGGTTCGCCGCCTTCGCTCAGGCTGGCGAGTCCCTCAAGCTCCTGAACAGCGACGTGCACGCTGAATCGCTGATCCGCTTCTTGAAGTCGAGCCAGGTTGCGAGTTCGGATGCGTCGCCGTTCGTAGAGTTTCATCGCTCGGAGCAACTCCTGCTCGCATTGGTCAAGTACGCCGATGAAATGGAAGCGATCGTCTACCAAAAGCGGGAGGCGGTCTGGAACTTGAGGAATACGGACGCGCAGAAGGATCTGGCCGGCCTGCAAGCCGCCAAGATTCGGCACCAAATGGCTGTCAACGCGATCAAGCAACTCGATCCGAGCTTCGCGGGCGAAGGCAACGCTGCTCCGGTCGAGAGCTCGGAGAAGACCTTGATCGCCGGGGTTGCGAACCAGGCCGAGTAGTCGTTTCGCGGGCTAGCGTTAGCTGACCAGCTCGGAAATGTGAGCGGGTAGCTCTTGGGAGACTGCGGGTTCCGGTGGACCGTAATGAGTCAAGGTGGGAATCACGCCTGCCCAGTAGGGGCCTTCCAGATCCGAAGCGATATCGTTGGGAGGTCCGGTGCGGACCTTCAGCGTCGCTTCTTCTATCTTCAAGGCTGCGATCGCGGTGGCTTTCGATTCGGCATCGTTTGGCTGCCGGCAGTTTTCCCAGCGACCGGGGATGAGCTTTTCTACGGTGAGGCGGAAGGCCTCTTGGCGCAAGGCCTGGTCGGTGAGCAGGTATCCGCTGCCAAAGGCGACTACCGAGCGGTAGTTCATGGAGTGGTGCATCGCGGATCGGGCTGCTACGATTCCGTCGAGAAAGGTGAAGGTGCAGCAGATCGGATCGCCGGAAGCGATCGCTTGCAGCAGCCGGCTCTGAGTGGAGCCATGGAAATATAGCGTATCCTCTTTCCGAGCGTGGATGGTGGGGATCACGAAAGGCTGGCCGTTTGGCGTGGTAAAACCAACGTGGCAGATGGGCGCCTCGTCGATCACGGCGTAGACAGGAGGGCGTTCGAAGGAAACGCGTTTGGGCGTCCGCTGCGGAGCGCTTCGTTGAGTTTTGGCGAAAGGGCAAGACATGGGTGGAATGCTGAATGAGCGATTGATGAATTTAGGTCTGGAGGATAGGGGAAAAGTGGATTTAGGAATAGGTCCACTTTGGCAGATAATGATAGATCCAATTTTGTGCCCCGTTTGTCCAAGGGCAATTGCCCCGCGTACCGGCGGGTGTACGAGTCGTTTCGCGACGCGATTCGGGCGGGCCAGCTGAAAGCAGGACAGCGCGTGCCCTCGAGCCGCGAGCTGGCCCAGCGTTACGGAGTGGCTCGAATCACGGTGACTCAGGGCTACGAGCAGCTGGTGGCGGAAGGTTATCTGGATTCGCGGCGGGGCGCTGGGACTTACGTGGCGCAGGAGATTCCGGACGGCTTTTTCGTGGCAAGATCGACAGAGGAGGAGGCCAATCGCGTGGCAAGCACGCTCCCACAAGAAGCGGCTCGCTACATTGAACAGCCGCCTTTCTTGTCGGGGTGTGCGGACTTGGAGGCGTTTCCCATCGAGCTTTGGTTGAAGTTGTATGCCAAGCAGTTAAGGAGATCGCCGTATTCGCTTAATACCTACGGTCACGGAGATGGCGGTTTTCTTGGATTGCGGGAAGCCATTGCGGCTCATTTGAGCACGCAGCGAGGGGTACGCTGCGATGCCGGGCAGATTTTGATTTTGAGTGGCAGCCAACCGGGAATTGAGCTTGCGGCGAGAGCTTTGGTTAGGAGTGGGGACGAGGTTGCGGTCGAGAATCCGAGCTATCGCGGAATTAGCGATTCATTTCGTTTGAATGGAGCGAAGATTCGTTCTCTTCCGCTCGACGAGCAAGGGTTGATGGTCGATGCCTTAGAGCAGATCGAGCCCAGCCCGCGTATCGTCGTTGCGACTCCTGCTCGCCAGTTTCCTCTGGGGATAGCCATGCCAATTGGGCGACAGGCGGCTTTGTTGGAGTGGGCAAAGCGAGCGGGCGCCTGGATCTTAGAGGATGATTACGACAGCGAATTTCGTTTTAGGGGCAAGCCGCTACCAGCCATGCAGGGAATATCGAACTACGATCGTATTTTGTATTTGGGTACGTTCACGCGCTCGATGTTTCCGGATTTAAGGCTCGGCTATTTGGTGGTGCCGAAATCCGTGTATCCAGACTTTCTGGCGCTTTGGAGGGCGGCTGCCATGAATCCTCCTGTTGCCCTGCAGGCATGTCTTGCCGATTTTATGCGAGAAGGGCATTTTCAACGTCATCTTCGAAAAATGAGGAAGCGGTACCAGCAACGCTGCCACTGGTTGCTGAAGCAGGTGGACGCTTTGTTGGGGCAGTGGATCGAGGTCGATCTCTGCGATGGCGGCATGCACTTTGTAGGCTACTACAAACGGTCCGTCGATGCTCGGAAACTCGCGGATGAGGGGCGCAAACGCGGCTATGTCTTTATGTCGATCTCCAGCTATGGTCCCGGTCCGGTGGATCGGGATGGCATGATGTTTGGGTTTTCCTCATTCAGCGAGGAGAAGATGGAAGCGTGCCTCTTGGCTTTGAGAGAAGCTTTGAAAGCGGCAGCGGCATGAATGCCACGGCGTAGATATCTCTAATGCTCCTTATCCCACCCGAGGCGGGTGAATTCGTCGTGGGTGTGGGTCATGACGTTTTTGAAGGTATCGACCCAGAATCTGTCTCGGTTGGAGACGAGGTACTCGAGTAAGTCTTGGTGTAGTTGTGGATCGGTTACAAGATAGTCGCCACCGACTCCGTGATTCAAAAAGATGGCGACAGTTCCCTTAGTGTAACAATCTTCTAGATACGCAATGCTTTCATCTAGATTGTGGGTAGACAGGTCGAAGGCAGGCGTGTTGTTGAAGTTCAGTTCCTGCATGGAATCAAGCTGCGAGGAAACGCCCCGAGACGCGAGGTAGAGCTCTGCGGTGACGGGAAGGAAGGACTTGCTGCCGTTGGCGACGGCGGTGTCCCCGCAGGGGTAGGCGAAGGTGCGAGCTGTCTGTCCGTCAATAGCGTTGAGGAGCGTGTTGGTGAGCTGAAGCTCGCTGCGCACGCGTTCGACGGTGTAGTGGTCGAGGTTGAGTTCGTCGCTGACCCAGCCACGTCCTGGCAAGCCTTGGCGACAGGGATGGACAAGGGAGTGACTGGCGAGTTCGTGTCCGGATCGGGCAACTTCGCGCCACTCGTCTAGGCGGTTTTCCATGGTGTCGGCTTTCGCCTGCAAGAAGAAGGTGCCCTTGAGGCCTGCGGCTTGAAGCTGCGGGTAGGCGATGTCGAGCTGGGAGGGAAGGGAGTCGTCGTAGGTGAGGCAGACCGCGGCTCCGGCGCCGTTTGGCCAAGTGAAGTTGGGGCTGGCGACGCTCGGGGCGGTCAGCGATGCAAAGGCGAGCAAGGGGATGAGGTAGGTTTTCATTTCAGCAGCAACCTTGGCGATTCGCAGGCGGCATCACAACAGGGGACTCAAGCGGCGCTGCCCTTACTATTGATCAATCCGTTCTGGGCTCCGTTTCTTTCGCGGCTTGGCGTTTTCCGCCAAGAAACGGGAATAGGGCTGAATGAAGCGGCTGAAGGTTTCGATATGCGGCAAGTGCCCGACGTTTTCGAGTTCGACTAGTTGTGAGTTGGGGATGGCGGCCTGGGCCTTTTTTCCTAGCTCAGGGTAGTTGCCGAGTTTGGCCCGTTCCTCGTCGCTGACGAGATCCTTGCCGAGGGCGGTGCGGTCCCGTTGCCCGATGATGAGCAAGGTTGGCATTTCCAGTTTGGGAAACTCGTAGACGACCGGTTGGGTGAAAATCATGTCGTAGGTGAGGGCTTGGTTCCAGGCCATGCGGGCGTAGTCCGGACTGTCGAGGTAGCTGGCAAGTTGCTCGACCCAGGGGTCGTAGGCGGGTTTCCATTTTCCGTCGTAGTAGGAGGAAAGCTGGTAGGCTTTTATTTTCTCGGCGGTCTTGCCCAGTTCGCGCTCGTACCAGGCTTCCACGGGAAGGTAAGGAACGCCGAGGGCTTTCCAGTCTTCCAGTCCGATGGGGTTCAGAAGGGTGAGGCTTTTGGTGTAGCTCGGGTAGAGAAGGGCGAAGCGGGTGGCCAGCATGCCGCCCATGGAGTGCCCGAGAACGTGAGCGTTTTCGATTTCGAGGGATTGCAGCAAGCCCATGGTGTTGATTGCGAGCTGCTGGAAGGTGTAGTGGTAGTTCTCGGGCTTGGTCGATTTTCCGAAGCCGATCTGGTCGGGGATGATCACGCGGTACCCGCGATTGCTCAGGGAGAGCGCGGTTTCCTCGAAATAGGAGCCGGAGAAGTTTTTGCCGTGCAAGAGGACGACGGTTTCGCCGTTGGCAGCGTTTTCTGGAAAGACGTCCATGTAGACCATCTCGTGCTCTTCGAGCTGGCTCGTGAATTGGTACGTGTATTCAGGGAATGGATATTCCCAGTTTTCTAGGCGAAGGTTTTCCACCTGTGCGGACAGGAAGGGAGCGGCCAGCGTGGCAGTGAAAGCGACAATGGTTAATAGGACATTAGGGATGGGCCAAAAAAAGTTTTTTCGCATGTATGGGGGTACGCATTGCAGCTAGGATTGGATGCGGGAGAAGGTATTCGGCGATCACCTGCAAGGGCTTGCGTGCACGAAAAAGCGGACCGCTGTGAGGCGGTCCGCTGGGGAAATTTAGTTACTATGAAATCGCGAGCAAGCTCGCTCCTACTAGTCTTGGCCGACGGTGTACTTGCTTGGGGGAGTCACCACTCCAGTGCGCACGCAGAAGTCGCCGAAGCCTTCGCCTTCCTTGCGCTCCTTGGCGTAGGCCTTGAGGTGCGGCTCGACGGCAGGAACAATCTCTTCGGAAGTGATGCTTTCCTTGTAGAGCGTGTTGAGGCGCATGCCGTTGTAGGCAGCTCCCAAGTAAAGGTTGTATTTGCCGGGGGCCTTGCCGATGAGGCCGATTTCCGCGAGGTAGGGACGGGCACATCCGTTAGGGCAGCCGGTCATGCGGATGCTGATGGAATCGTCGGTGAGACCCGCTTCGTCGAGCACCTTCTCGAATTCGTCCAGCAGCTCAGGAATGAAGCGTTCCGATTCGGAGAGAGCCAGTCCGCAAGTTGGCAGGGCCGGGCAAGCCATGGCGTTCTTGCGCAGTCCGGAGAGCGCTTCAGGTCCCTTGACGCCGTTGTCGTCGAGGATCTTCTGGATGGCATCCTTGTCCGCCTCGTCGATTCCGCAGAAAGCGAGGTTCTGAGTCGGGGTGAGGCGAATGTCACCTTTGTGGATCTTGGCGATCTCGCGGAAGGCGGTGCGGAGATTGACGCCGTCCTTGTCGACGATGCGGCCGGAGGCCACGAACTGTACGTAGTACCACTTGCCGTTGATGTCCTGGTTCCAGCCGTAGTCGTCTTCGATAGTCTTGAATTCGAAGGGCTTCGCTTCGGCGAGCGCGAATCCGGTGCGCTTTTCCACTTCGGCCTTGAAGGCGGCGAGGCCCATGCGGTCGATGGTGTACTTGAGGCGAGCGTTCTTGCGGTCGGTGCGGGAACCGTTGTCGCGTTGGGCGAGCACCACGGCTTCGGCGACCTGATTGACCTGGTCCGGCGTGCAGAAGCCCATCACGTCGGCGACGCGTGGGTAGGTCTTGTCGTTGCCGTGGGTGGTGCCGAGGCCGCCGCCGACGGTTACGTTGAAGCCAAGCAGCTTCTCGCCCTCGAAGATGGCGATGAAGCCGAGGTCTTGGGAGAAGACGTCTACGTCGTTTGTGGGTGGGATGGCCACGCCGATCTTGAACTTGCGCGGCAAGTAAGTTGTTCCGTAGATGGGTTCCTCTTCCACTTCGCCGGAGAACTTTTCGCCGTCGATGAAGATTTCGCGGTAAGCCTTGCCCTTGGGCAGGAGGTGGAGGGAGATGTTCTTGGCGATTTCGTAGACCTTGGCGTGGGCGTGGGTCTTCTTGAAGTCAGGTTGGCACATCACGTTGCGGTTGATGTCGCCGCAAGCTCCGATGGAGTCCATGAGCACCCTGTCCATGCCGCGAATGACGTTGCGCAGGTTGCCCTTGAGCAATCCGTGCAGCTGGTAGGTTTGGCGGGTGGTAAGGCGGATGGTGTGGTTTCCGTAGTCGGTGGAAAGCTGGTCCATCATGAGGTACTGGTCTGGCGAGCAGACGCCGCCGGGCAGGCGCACGCGCAGCATGAAGGAGAAGGCTTTTTCCAGTTTCTTGGCGCGCCGCTCGCCGCGGATGTCGCGATCGTCCTGCACGTACATGCCGTGAAACTTGGTGAGCTGGGAAGCGTCGGCAGTGATGCCAGCGGTGCTGGTGTCTGCTAGCTCCTCCAATAAGGTGCCGCGGAGATTGTTGCTCTCCTCTTTGAGATACTCGTTCTTCTCGAGCTTTGGTGTCGCGTCTGCGGAACTCATGATGGGCGTTTTGTAGAATTAAGGAAAAGGAAGGCAAGTAAATTGCCTAACTTTTATAAGATTAAAAGGATTGTGGTTGTCCGGCGTGGATGGGACGCATGGAAAGCAGGCAAGGCTGCACATTATCTGCGATATATAAAGGAGGAAGTTCGCCATTGGGTTTATTGAAAAACAATAAAACCTGCCTTGACTTGATGGGCTGGATTTATTGAAAAACAATAAATGAAATCGACATCCAAATCGCTGAAGGTCCTGAAGGGTCTGCTTTTTGTCGCGTGGTGGGGGACGGTCTTTTTTTTGGCGGCGGTCTCGGTAGCGGCGGCGTTGGAGCTTTTTGGCGTCGAGACGGCGATTGAGGTGAATCTGAGGGGAAGCGCGTCCAATCTCGATGCGAGCAGTCTCTCCGTTTCTGCCAAGGAAGGTGGCGTGGCAGCTCTGGCATTCGTGGAGCCGGTTGGGGTGGATGTAGCCCTTTCCGAGGAATTTTGGGCTACTCATCCAAGTTACTTGGTTGTTTCGACCTTGTTTGCGCTCGTTTTGGCCGGAACGGCTCTGGGGGGAATTTCCTGTTTGCGGAAGATTTTGGATTCAGTGGAGAGAGGCGAGGCGTTCGAGGCACCCAACGCCCAGCGATTGAGGGTATTGGGGATCCTGATCCTTGTGGGGGCACTGGGCAAGACCCTCATGGAGTTCGTTTCGAGCGCCTATGCGGACGTCCTCTTACGCCCGCAAGGTTTCAATTTCGACGGAAGGATTGCTTTTGACGAAGGGGTTATCGTGGTGGGGCTCTCCATTCTGGTGTTGTCGGAAGTGTTCCGAGTCGGCGCTAAGCTACGCGAAGAACAGGAGCTAACCATCTAAGCGACGCGCATGCCGATCGTAGTCAAGTTGGAGGCGCGCATGAAGGCCAAAGGAGTGAGTCTCACTGAGCTTTCCGAGCGAGTTGGGATTACGTTGGCCAACCTGTCCATTCTCAAGACGGGCAAGGCGAAAGCGGTACGTTTCAGCACGCTAGAGGCGATTTGCGAGGTCTTGGACTGCCAGCCGGGCGAGTTGCTGGAGTTTGAGAAGGATTGAATTATTATTTCCGCGGGACTGCGGGAGCGTTGGCCCCTACGTCTGTAGATCGCAGCTATTCTGCCAGCTCGTACTCTTCGAGGCGGATGGAGGCGTTGCCGACGGAGGTCTTGACGTCGAAACGTACTGGGATGCGGCGCTCGTCGTTAGTGATCCAAACGGCCATCTTGCCGCCTTCGCGAAAGACTTTGCTCACTGGGAAGGAGCTGATCGGCTCGAGCCGGAAGCATTCGACCTCGCCGATATCGGTATCGAGGGTTTCCAGTTCCATGACCTCGAGGACGGCGTAATAAAACTTGCCCTTGGTGCTGACGAAGAGCGGATAGGTTTTGCCGACTGCCAGATCCATGCCGCGCAGCTGCAAAAAAGCGGAGGAGTAGTCGACTGGGCAATCGTAGGGAAGCTCCCGAATGTGGTTAAATTCAGGTTCGATTTTGTCCTCGTAGTTCATCAGGGCTCGTTCGAAGTCGAAGAGGGTGACGGTGGAGTTCTCGTCGGAGCGGACCTTTCCCTTGGTCTCGTTTCGCAGCATGCGCCAATTCTCCGTGTCGAGGAAGGTGGTCGCTACCAGCGTCATCGGGTAGAACTTCCGGATCATGCCTGCGGATGCGGTCTCAGTTTTTACGATGAGAGCTGGATGCTCCGGGTCGTCGTTGGTTTCGGTGCTGAAGGCGATGCGGCCCGCCTTGCGGAACCAGCCCCACTGGGCTCGATATTCGAAGGACTCGCCCGCTTTGAAGCCGCGGCCTCGTACCTCAGGGGAAGGAAACTCGACCTCGGGCCACTCCAAGTTGTCGTCCTGGCGGAGTTTGGGATCGTCCTCGAACGCGTCGTTTCCAAACCCGGCTCTCAGTTGGTCGGGAGTGGCGAGAAGCAGGATGCACAGAGCGGAAAGAGTGAGCTGGCTGAAAGGCTTGAACATGGCTTCGGCTGTTTGGCAGACGGATGGGTCTAGGACTTGGATGCCTGCGATTTGTGTGAGTTCCAGCCTTTCTGCAAGCCTAGTTGCACGCCTTAGCGGGAAGTCTTAACCAAGCGGGAGCGTTGCTCAACGGATCGTAGGGGCTTTGGGGATCTTTGAAGAGCAGTCCACTGCAGCCCGACGCGGCGGATTGCTCGAGGGCTAGCTCGACTTGTTCGACGCCCATGAGTGGCAAAACCGGAGTGATGCGAATCTTGGGATTCACGGAAAAGCTGTCCAGGCGTTGGCGGCGTTTTTCTAGTGGCAGGTCTAGCAGGTCCTCGCCGGAAAGCGAAAGCAGGTCGACGAGCCAAAGCGTCACGGGGACCTCTTCTCCCAAGAAGAGTTCTTCCGCTTTGCGGTTGAGTCGCTTGTCCAGCTCGGAGCGTGGCAGCGGTTCCTCGTAGCCCCAGGGCACCACCACCGCATCGCAAATAAAGTGCTGGGGGATGCTGCGAGCTGCCTCCAGGAACTCAGGAAAAAGATGGGTGATGCGTTCGCCGCTTTTGCTGTAGAGGTCTACGTGTTCGCCATCCTTGTGAATCTGGCAACGGATGCCGTCGTGCTCGCGCTCCGCCCAGAGGGAGAGACCCTGCTTCTCGATTACGGCCTCGGCGGAGGCTTCCGTAGCGGCCTGCATGGGAAGGATGGGGTGGAAGGATTGGATACGGATCTTCGCGAGCGAATCCCGAGTGGCTGCTTCGGACACTTGCGCGAAGTCGGCGCAGCGCAGGTAGGCGGCTCGCACGCTTTCGAGGGGGCGTTGAAAATGGTGAGAAATGGCTTGGCAGAGAAGGTCGGCGCTGACCCCGCTTTGCGGAGTGCCGGAAAGGTAGTCGAAGAGAACACAGCCCTCCGCGGGCGACAGCTTGCGAAAGTGCTCGCTGAGCAGGGATTGCTTGAAGATCGGGTTGGGGGCGGAACTGAGTGTCTTGAGGAAACTCGAGATTTGGGAAAGGGTGCGGGTCGGGGCGCTGGGATTTTGGCTGAAGAGCACGCGCGCCGCTTTCCGGTTGTCTCGAAAATCGTGATACAGGGCTTTGAACTTCGCTTCGTTGGAACCGGTCGCGAGGATGAGGCTTTGCTTGACCAGCTTGGCAGGGAGTTCGGCTAGCAATTCTGGTGGCGCCCTATGCAGCAGGCTCAAGGCGTCGGCGACCTCCTGCGCTTCCAGTGGTGCGAGCAGGCGACCGATCAAATCGAGTTTCTTCAGATGGCTATCGGTTTGGGAGAGCGCCTCGACGGTTTCGGCGAGGCGATGAAAAGAGTTGTGGGGCGAGTTCTCGGAAGGGATGGAAGCGACTGGAGGCGTGGGAGAAAGTTCCTCTGAGGGAGTCGCGGTGGGGGCCTCGATATTGAGGCCGAGTTGGTTTTCCAGACCGAGCGCCCAGGCTTGGTAGCCTTGTTGGCGGAGGGTCGCTGCAAACTCTTTGGCGAAGCCGTGTACGGTGTAGACCACCTTGGGCTGCACTTGGGCGACGAAGTTCTGTAGGTCGAGGTAGTCGGCGTGGTCGGAAAGGGGAAAGGTTTTGTCGCACTGGTACCGGTAAGTGGAGGACGCGTCCACCGCCCAACCCGAAATCATAGCCGTCTTAGGGTTGTGGATACTTTGCATCCACTCGGATTGCTTTCCCAAAGGCGGCGAAATGACGACTTTTCCTTTTTGGCTGCGAGCATCGAAAGGCAGGAAGCGAGGGAAGGTCCAGCCGAGCTTTTGGCAGGATTGGGTGAGTTTCAATGCCGTCGGGTGCAGCATAACCTCCAAGCCCTCGTTTGCGAGCGATCGCAGGATCGCTTGGCTTTTGCCGAGGCTGTAGCCGAAAAGCACGGGAGTGTCGCCGTTTTCCAGGGTTTCGTGGCAGAAGCGAACGATGTCTGCGAAAACCTCGTTTTCCGGAGGGAAGGTGTATCGAGGAAGTCCATACGTCGTCTCGATGACGAGCGTGTCGGCGGCAACCGGTTGGCAGGGCTCTGCGGAGATGCCGGGGCTGAGCTTGAAGTCGCCGGTGTATAGAAAGCTCTCTGAGTCCTTCTGGAGCCAGAGCATGGCGGATCCGACGATGTGGCCGGCGGGGTAGAGGCATGCTTCGACGCCGGGCTCCAGTTCGAAGGCTTCGCCGAATTCCTTGACCATCCAGTTCCGCTTGCCCGGCAAGCGCTGCCGTATCAGTTGAGCGGTGGGAGGGCTGCAGAGGATGGTCTCGTGCTTGCCCATGTGGTCGAAATGGGCGTGGGAGACGAAGGAGCGAGCGGTGGGCTTGCGGGCGTCGAGGTGCCAGTCGACAGCGGGCAGGTAGAGCCCGTTTCGTTGCTCTATTTTCCAGCCCACTTATAGAACGATGAAGGGTGAATGGGGCGGGCTCGGTTCTAGATCCCTTTGCGGTCTAGGCTGAGGCGTCCTGGACCGATGAATACGAGTCCGAGCAGGGCGAGTATCATCTGCAGGTGCGCGAGGAAGCCGAGCTGGAAGGAGCCGGCAGCAATCAGGTTCGCGATGGCGAATCCGACGACGATACTGAGTAGAAGGGCAGTGCCGCGGGTGAACATTCCGATGATGAGAAGAATGCCGCCGATGAATTGCAAGATTCCCGAGGCGAGGCCGGCGTATTCGAAAAAGCTGGGAGGCAGGCTGGCGATGGCCGCGCCTTTGCCCACGTCCGTCCACACGCTTCCGCCTCCGGTGAGGATTGGATAGCCATGGAAGGCGAGCACGGCGCCCACGCCGATGCGAAGGAGGAGGACGCCGAAAAAGTCGAATTTGCTGAGGCCTGCGAGCGGGGATTTCATTTTGCGATAGCGAAACTTGTCTGGTTTAAGCTGCAAGAAAAGCAGACTCCTCGCCGAAGGGCAATGGGGGAGTTTGGCAGATTACGTTTCGGGCTTCGACTGCAAAATGGGGAGGTTGCGTAGCTGGGCCATCGCCTCCGGCGGCAGCAAGGCGGCAAGTTCCTTGTCGTGGAGGCTATGGGTGAGCGACGGGCCCTCGAGTTGGAAGCTACCTGAGTTGGTCGAGTATCCGTTTTCCCTGTCGGTCCGGCGCTCGTAGTGGTAACGCCTGTTTCCTCGATGGTCGGCTTGCGCCCAGAGGGTGTAGCGCGAAACCTCGGCTCCAAACTCATTGAAGTGGTTGTTGATCTGCTCACCTGAGATTCGATCCAAGGCTCGGAGTTTCTTGGGGCCGAGGATTTCTTCCATCTGGTCATAGAAGGAATCGTATATTTCCGCTCCGTTTTCGAGGAAGGGATTCAGGATAAGGCTGAGGGATCCGTCGGGATTCGCTTCAATTTGGGAGTGGGCGACCCGTTGGGAAAGCAGAGCTGCGTGGGTTTCTTCGAAAAGCGCGTTCAGCTGTTTTGTTTGCGAGCTGCTCAGGCCGAAAAGCGAGGCCGTGTCGGCTTTGATTTCGCCCTCGAAGAAGTTGAATACGCGGATGTTCAAGTCGACCGAGGGATGCTCCCGGAGCTCGATCAGGAAATCGAACTTGTCCTCGAGCGTTAGCGCTGGCTTGGAATCCGGAGCATCATCGGCGGAAGGACTGGAGCTGGCATCTAGCCTCTGGACGGGAGCCGTGCGAAGGCTGGGAGAAGGGGGAGGCGCGCTCTCGGCGGCGAAGGCTCTTTCTTGGCCCGGCTCAGCGTGCCTTGCCTCTCTGAGCAATAGAAGGGCGGACGTGAGGCTGACGGCGCAAAGGAAGTAGAATCCTGACTTATAGAATCGTTGGCTGCGAAGGCTCATGGATTGCTGGGGACATGAATTTTCCTGATTTGGATCCCCTGCTATCTGTCGGGAAGGCTGCCTGACTTGATGGACTTTTCGATCAGGTCCTGTGCGAAGTCCCAGAGCGCCTGGCTGCCTTCCCCTATTTTCCGGTTTATGTCCCGTACTTGGCTGGCAACTACGCCGTGCTTGCTCCAGGTTTTTCCCCCGGCGAGGTGGTTGAGCAACATGGGGTGGAGCCTGTCGATTGCCTTGGCGAAACGGGCTTCGGGGCTGGCTCCGGCCTCGAATTCGTCCCAGTCAGACCGGAACGCCGCCGCTTGCTCGGATGGCAGCAAGCCGAACAGCCGTTCGGCAGCTTTCTGCTCCCGCTCCGCTTGGTCTTGCTTGTGGGCTTCGTCGTAGATGTAGGTGTCGCCGGCGTCGATCTCCACAATGTCGTGAACGATCACCATACGGAGGATTTTTAGCAGGTCGAGATCGGGATCGTTAGCGTGCTCGTGCAGGGTGATCGCCATGAGGGCGAGGTGCCAGGAGTGTTCGGCGTCGTTTTCTCGGCGAGACGCGTCGCTGATGTAGGATTGGCGGAAAATGTTCTTCAGCTTGTCGGCTTCGATGATGAAGGCCATCTGCTGAGCGAGCCGGGCGGAGTTGGAGGGCATGTTGGGAAAAAAAAAGGGTGGTAACTGGGCTGGCAAAGGTAATCGAAAGGAAGCCTCGGGAAAACTCCCTAGGAATTGCTTGGAAAATTTACCCATCGAATCGGGTAAAGTAATTCAGCTAATCTCCGAAGTAATGCCTAGGCATGGCTAAGCTCATGTACCCGCGTGCGGCAAGGATGTCGCCTCCTTTTTCAACGGATTGAGAAAATGTCTATTTCGCTGTCAACGAACCAGTCGGCGACATTGGCCAGGGATAACCTAGCCTCTGTCAGCTCGCATTTGCAGAAGAGCCTGAGTCGGCTTTCCAGCGGAAGCCGTATTCTGTCGCCTTCGGACGATGCGGGAGGGCTTGCGGTTTCCATGAAGATGTCGGCGGCGATCAAGCGTCAGGCGGCAGCCAGCGCGAACATTTCTAATGCGATGTCGTATTTGCAGACGCAGGACGGGGCCTTGGATTCCGCCAACCAAATCCTTTCCCGCATTGGCGAACTGAAAAACATGGTTCAGGACGTCACCAAGAACGAGACGGACAAGGCCAACTACAACACTGAGTTTCGTTACTTGCAGGATCAGTTGGCCGACCTCTCGACGCAGCAGTTCAACGGGGTTTCGCTGTTCAGCAGCGCGGGACTTTCTGTGAAGACCGGGGTCGACGGTACCGACGCGTCGGTCGCCATAGGTGGGGTGGATCTCTTGGAGTCGAGCACCTTGTTTCAGGACAAGTTTTCCGGAAACAGCCTCAGCGGCGATTGGACGGTCGATTCTGGCTCCGTCTCGGTAAGCGACGGAGTGCTCACGATCGATACGGGGCAGATCACTTTGAACGAAGCCTTCGATGAGCCAGTCCACGTAGAGGTCGGCATGCGGCTGGACCATCCGTCCGACTTGGTGGACGTGTATAATGATTCCAACTACTATTTCAGCGACTATATCGATGGAACTGAAGTGCCCGATGGCGGTTGGCATACCTTGTCCTTCGATTTGAATGCGGACGGCACGATGTCTAGCTTGCAGCTTGACGGAAACGATTTCTCCGCGGCGACCGGCACGGTGTCTACCACTCCTGGCTCGATATCGCTTAGCCTGTGGGAAGGCGGTGGGGCTAACGGAGCTGAATTCCGAAATCTCAAGGTTTCTTCCCAATCCGGCTCGAGCGTCTCTGATACGGCCTCGGTGCAGGAGGCGTCCGGGTTGCAGGCCCTCGACATCGACACCCTAAAAAGCGCGATAGAGGACCTTGCCGGTTTTCGAGCTCAGAACGGCGCCCAGCAAAGTCGTCTGCAGTTTGCCAAGGAGCAACTTGAAGTCAGCCGGATCAATCTCTCCGAGGCGAATAGCCGGGTGGTCGATGTGGACCTCGCGGTGGAGTCGACAGCCTTGGCGAGGTTCAACATCTTGCAGCAGGCGAGCGCGTCCATGCTCAGCCAAGCGAACCAAAGCCAGCAAGTCGCGCTCAGGCTGATCGGCTAGCGGTTCACCGTTTGCGAATCGTGAATTCTGGGAGCTTGATTTTCCAGATGATGGCTGCGAATCGGGTAGCGGCAATGATGGCGACGCCCGATAGGGTTGCCAATTGAGGGGGACAGCCAAACGTTTTCAGCCCGAGGTAGGCGATGATGCCGAGGGCGGACGAGACGGAATAGATCGGTTCGCTAGCCCGGAAAATCAGCGGTATTTCGTTTGCCAATACATCGCGAAGGATTCCGCCCGCCACTCCAGTTATTACGCCCATGAGCACTACGATGATGGCAGCGACCCCTGAAGACTCCGCGATCTTGGCCCCTACTATCGAGAACATGGCAAGGCCCAAGGCGTCTGCGTAGAGCAAAGCGTTGGTCGGCGGTTTGAAGAAGCGTACCCAGAAAATGGTGAAGGCGGTGGCAGCGATGACTACCCAGAGGTAGGTCGTGTCAGCGATCCAGAATACGGATTCGCGACGTAGCAGAAGATCCCTCAGGCTGCCGCCTCCAAGTCCGGTCGCGGCCGCTAGGCAAAGTACGCCTACCCAATCCGAACCCTTTCGATCGGCGGCCAGCGCTCCGCTGATGGCGAAGACCGCTACGCCGACTTGCCCGAG
Source organism: Pelagicoccus enzymogenes (assembly GCF_014803405.1). Lineage (NCBI taxonomy): Bacteria > Pseudomonadati > Verrucomicrobiota > Opitutia > Puniceicoccales > Pelagicoccaceae > Pelagicoccus > Pelagicoccus enzymogenes. Next base: position 17,283 of record NZ_JACYFG010000035.1, on the reverse strand, counting down.
GTAGTAGGTGAGGCTCTGTGGATGCTCGAACGCAGCCAGAATCTCCACGAGCATGGCGTCAGTACTGGCGCCGCAGGTTGCTGGGGAGGATGCCGAGCTCTTCGCGGTATTTCGCAACGGTACGCCGCGCGATCTTCAGGTCTTTTTCCTGGAGGCGGGCGACGATTTCCTGGTCGCTCAGGGGCTTGGAAGTGTCCTCGGAGGCGATGAGCTGCTGGATCATGTCCTTCACGCTGGTGTTGGAAATGGCTTCGCCGTCGGAGCCTTTGTAGCCAGGGGTGAAGAAGAACTTCATCTCGAAGATCCCGTGCGGCGTCTGCATATACTTGTTGGCGAGGGCGCGGGAAACGGTGGTTTCGTGCACGCCGACGATCTCCGCGACCTGAGTCATGGTGCAAGGGCGCAGCTTGGATACGCCTTCCTCGAAAAAGTCTTTCTGGAGCTTCACGATCTCGTTCGCGATGCGCTCGATGGTCTGCTGGCGCTGCTCGATGGAGCTCATGAGAAACTTGCCGGAGCGGATTTTCTCTTGGATGTACTCCTTTTCCTGCTTCGAGACGGTTCCTTTGGCGATCATCTCCTTGTAGGTCGGGCTGATGCGCAGGCGTGGGATGTAATCGGAGTTCAGGGTTACCTTCCACTTGTCCTCGTCCCACTCGACGATGACGTCCGGCATGATGGAGCGGTTGGTGTCGTCGGCGAAGCGGCGACCGGGAGCGGGGTCGAGCAAGGCGATTTCTGCGATGGCTTCCTGCACCTCCTCGACGTCGATCCCCATGCGTCTTGCAATGTCGGGTATGCGGCGACGGGACAGGAGCTTGAAGTGGTCGCGAATGATTTCTGCAGCAATGGAGCGACCGCGAAACTTGGCCTTGAGCTGCATGAGCAAGCAATCTTGCACGTCGAAGGCTCCGATGCCGGCGGGCTCGAAGGTGCGCAGGATGTTGTGGGCTTCTTGCATCTCGCCGAGGGAAAGGCCGGAGAGCAAAGCGAGGTCGGAAAGGGAGGTGGAGAGGAAGCCGCTGTTGTCGATGCTGCCTACCAAGTACTCGATGGCTTCGCGTTGGTTTGGCTCCAGGTCCGCAAGGGAGGCTTGGTCGAGCAAATGCTCCTGTAACGACGTTTCGGATACGAGCGAGTTGAAGAAATGCTCCCGTTTTTCGGCGTCTTCGCTCGTGTAGTTTTGAGCGCCGCCCACTTGCGACATGTAGTCCCGCCAATCTTCGTCCAGCTTGTTGAGGATTTCGAAGTTTTCCCCGAACTCCAGCTCCTCGCTTTGGGAATGCTCGTCCTTGGGGTCGTTCGATTCTGAATCGCTGGGCGAGGGTTCGTCCAGGCTCGGCGTATCCATGGAAAGCTCCTCGAGGGAAGGGTTCGTTTGGAGCTCCTCGAGGATGGTGGTGCGGAGATCCATTTGCGCCACCTGGAGGATCTTGAGCGACTGGCGAAGCTGTGGCGCGAGTACGAGGGATTGAGTTTGTTTCTGACGTAACTCTTGGTTGAAACCTTGCGCGGCCATGTGTTTGGTAGATGCTGTAGGGAGAAAAGAATGATTGGATTGCCTCGAGCTGGCTCGCATAGCCAATTCGGCTCGAACGAAAAGCAGTGAAAGCATTTTTTTTGGCAAATGCAAGCCGCATGAGAGAGTTGAGCATGATTTATGCTAGGCGAAGTAGAAGCTTTTCGCTGCGGCGCGTTTCGCATGGTTGACAGCTGGCGGCTTGAGGCTAGATCATCGAATCATGATAACACTCACCACACGAGCTGCGGATAAGATTCGAGAGCTTCAGGAGGACGCGGGCGAGGGTAAGCTTTTGCGCGTTTTCGTGGAGTCCGGAGGCTGTTCTGGATTTCAGTACGGCATGTCGTTCGACGAGCAAAAGGCGGACGATCAGGTGCTGGAGAGCGAGGGCGTGCGTTTTTTGACGGACGAAGCGAGCTTGGCATACATGAACGGCAGCAAGATCGATTTTGACGATGGGCTGCAAGGCAAGGGCTTCGACATCCAGAATCCCAACGCGGAGAGCACCTGCGGCTGCGGAAAATCCTTCAGCTGAGAGGGCTCCTCTCTAAAACTTGTGCGGCACGGTCTTTTTTTTGAGGCCGTGCTTTTTTTTTGCGTTCATCACCAAAGGAATATCCCTAACGAGCGTCGGGCCTGCGGTCGAGGGTTGGGGACCGGAGAAAAGCCAAGTCTCCTGACATAGGGTTGTCAGGGGGATGGTTTAAGTTGGTTGGACTGCGGCAGAGAGCTGCAGCGAAAGTGTTAATCCTGAAATTGAACAACCAGCATATGAGTGAACCCACCGTTAATCTTTCACTAACCGTCAAAGACGGAAACAAGGCCTTGGACTTTTACGCCAATGCCTTTGGAGCCACGGAACTCTACCGCATGCCGACGCCGGCGGGTGGCGTGGCTCACGCCGAGTTTCAGATAGGGAGCTCCAAGATCTACCTTTCAGACGAGTCTGAGGACTGGCACGCCTACGCCATGCCTGCTGGGGCCAAGGCTTCTTGCCTGTTTTCGATTGCTGTAGAGAACTGCGACGAAGCTTGCGCCAAGGCTTTAGGGGCGGGAGCGGAGGTGTTGAACGAGCCGGCGGATATGTTTTGGGGTGCCCGCTACGCGATGGTCAAAGATCCGTTTGGATATCGCTGGGCACTGACGCAAATCGTCGAGGAACTGTCGCCAGAGGAGATGGACCGCCGGGCGAAGGAGGCGGTAGGTTTCGCTTAGCTCCTCCAGCTAGACTGTGATGCATCTGCGGCGCGGCTCTTCGGGGCCGCGCTTTTTTGTGCGGCAAGCTCGTTTCGATTCGTTGCGGTCGTTCAGGCTTTGGCGATGTGCAAGGCTACCATGCCGCATGTCATGGGGATGGCCTTGATGTCGCGAAATCCCGCTCGCCTAAGCTCCTCCGTGATTCCCTCTCGCGGTGGGAAGGCTTCGATGGAGTCGCTAAGGTATTGGTAGGCGCTGACGTCGCCGGTGAGCGCTCCGGCGATATTGGGCAGCAGGGTCTTTAGGTAGAAGTAGTAGAATGGCCTGACGATGGTAAGCGGTTGCGAGAACTCTAGTATATATAGGTACCCGCTGGATGGGCGGAGGATGCGTCGCATTTCCAGCAGCCCCTGGTGTCGGTCGCCTAAGTTGCGGTAGCCGAAGGAGATGGTAACGGCGTCGGTCGAGGCGTCGGGCAAGGGAAGGGCTAGGCAGTCGCCGACGGCGAAGCTCATGTTTTGGTAGCCCGCCTTTGCTTGTTTCTTGCGAGCCTCGTCCAGCATGGGTTCGCAGAAGTCGAGTCCGTCGATTCGGATTTGGGGATCGAACTCCTTGCGCAGCTCGAATGCCACGTCTCCGCTGCCGGTTGCCAAGTCGGTGATGTGGCTTGGGTTGCGCAGCCAGACTTCGTCGACCAGCCGGTCGCGCCAGAGGGTGTCGATGCCGAGGCTAAGGGCGCGGTTGGCGAGATCGTACTTGGCCGCGATGCGGCTGAACATGGAGTTTACTTTGTCTGGGTCTGGCATTGCTGGAAGAAGATGGGCCGCCGGGCTGGCGGCCGCTGCCTTTAGGATTCGGTCTCTTCTTTTTTGTAGCTGGCGACAACCCAATTCGAGAGGGCTTTTTCGGCGTCGCGTATGACGTCGCCGTCGACGGTGAACTTCTTTTGGCCGGTATTGCGGCTGATGAGGGTGAGTCCGTGATTGAAATCGTGGAACTTGCGTTCGCAGAGCCCGCGGATTGTTTTATCGGTCTCGAGGGATTCGTCGATAAGCGCCACGATGGCGTCTTCGGTGAACTCGAGGGTGAAGCCGTGTTGCGATTCGAAGCGATCGCAGAATTCCTGTATCTCCTTTTTTAATACGTCGTGTTGGCTGGAGAGATTTTCGCGGAGCAGCTGCTTGAGGTGCTTGTCTGGATCTTCGATCGTCCGCTTGTCGACCTTGAGCGTTTTGATGCTGGTGGAGGGGAGTTCGAACTTAAAGCTGCGAAAGGCTCGCTCCAGGATTGTCATGAGGCCGCGGGCCCCTGTCTTTTCCTTGTAGGCTCGCTCGGCGACCTCCCGCAGGGAAGGATTGTCCATTTCCAGAGTGATTCCGTAGCCTTCGAAATCGGAGATGTACTGACGAAGTACGCTCCCCTCGGAGGTGGTCATGATTTGAAAGAGGTCGTCTGGCTTAAGGGGCTGGCAGGCGACGCGCACGGGGAGGCGCCCCACGAATTCCGGCTCGAAGCCGTAGTCGATGAAGTCGCGGGTTTCGACTTTGTCCAGGAAGTTGGAGTCCTCGTCCTCGTCGGAGGCTCTGGGCGCTCCAAAGCCCATGGAAGTGTTGGTGAGGCGCTTTTTGATGGACTGGTCCATCTGGTCGAAGGCCCCGCTCACGATGAAGAGTATGTGCTTGGTGGATACGGTGCGTTTGCGCTTTTTACCGCTCTGCAAGTCCATCATGGCTTGCATTTGCCCCATCATGTCCGTCTGGCTCTGCAGATTGACTTCGGTGTCCTCCATCAGCTTGAGCAAGTTGATCTGCACGCCGCGACCGGATACGTCGCGGCCGCCCCCGCCGTTGGCCTTGTTGGCGATCTTGTCGATTTCGTCGATGTAGACGATGCCGTACTGGGCCAGTTCGGTGTCGCCGTTGGCTGCTTTGACGAGGTCGCGCACGAGGTCTTCCACGTCTCCGCCGATGTAGCCTGTTTCGGAGAACTTGGTGGCGTCGGCCTTGACGAAAGGCACGCCCACCAGCTTAGCGACGTTGCGCATGAGGTAAGTTTTCCCGACGCCGGTGGGGCCGAGCAGGATGATGTTCTGCTTAGCGTAGTCGAGGTCAGCGAGGTCGGGGCGCTCGAGGCAGCGGCGCACGTGGTTGAAGTGGTCGCAGATGGCGACGGAAATGACTTTTTTGGCTTCGTTTTGCTGGATGACGAAGCGGTCGAGGTAATCGCGGATTTCGCGAGGTTTCAGGTTGAAGGCTTCGATGCGCTTGAGGGCGGCGGCTCTTTCGGCGTCTTCCTCCTCTTGGGCTTTGGAAGGGTTTTGGGGGCCGCCGGATTGGGAGGCCATGCCGCTTGCTCCCCCCATGGGGCCGCCGAAGGGCATGAAGGCTTTTCCCTGCTTGAAGAGGTCCTGCAGGTTCTTCTGCAGTTCTTCCATCGGGTCTTTTGGCTTGTCGTCTTTGCTCATTGGGTGCGGATATTTGATGGCTTTGAGGTTGACGCAACCTAAACTGTGGAAGTAGCTTACCCTCAACTATGTAACGAGTTTTCAACTCCAACTGCCGCCATGTCCAACAACCTTACCAAACGCGATATCGTTCTTCGAATTTTTGAAAAGACGAAGGACATCCCTCAAAGCAAAATTCAGGACACTGTTCAGATGACGCTGGACATCATCTTGGATGCCTTGGCGGAAGGGAGAAACGTGGAGCTCCGCAATTTCGGCGTTTTCGAGGTGCAGAAGCGCAAGGCTCGCGTCGGTCGCAACCCTAACCGTCCGGAAACGGATGTCGTGATTCCGACTCGCGCGGTGGTGAAGTTCAAGGCGGGCAAGGTGCTCAAGGCCAAGATCAAGGATATCGATCTGGACGCTCTGGGTTGATCGATTGGTTAAAGCGTATTTCTTTTGGAAACGGTTCCCGACCTCGGGAGCCGTTTTTTTTGTGAACTTAGGTGGTACGGCCGCTCCGCTGGCGTAACGAAAATCCGACACCCTCGGACAGGCAGCCCCTCCTTTTCCGTGGAGCTAGGGGCGCTACCTCGTTTGGCCTGAACCTTATTGTTGCCTTCGACGATGGCGCTTGGGCATAGTCCCGCGTTTTATTTTTCGAGACATGGCCACATTCAATTCATTGCCCGGATTCCGTGAATTTTACCCTGAGGATTATGCTCAGCGGAAGCACATCTTCCAAGTTTGGAGACAGGTGGCGCGCCGTTTTGCGTTTCAGGAGTTCGATGGTCCCATACTCGAATCGCTCGAGCTTTTCACGACCAAGTCGGGCCCGGAGATCGAGAGCCAGCTCTTCTGCTTCGAGGACAAGGGGGGGCGCCAGGTTTCCTTGCGTCCGGAATTGACTCCGTCGCTGGCGCGTATGGTGGCGGCTCGGGCAAATGGGCTGAAGCGACCGATCAAGTGGTTTAGCATAGGTGACAACTTTCGCTACGAGCGCATGCAGAAGGGCCGTTTGCGCTGCTTCACCCAGCTCAACGTGGACTTGCTGGGCGAGCAGGGACCGAGCGCCGAAGTCGAACTGATCGGATTGCTGGTGCAGACGCTGGTCGGCTTTGGCCTGACGAAGGACGATTTTTACGTGCGCCTCAGCGACCGTAATCTTTGGATGCTCTACCTTGCGGCCTTGGGCTACGAGGGCGAAGCCATCGGCTCGATCTTAGGAGTGGTGGACAAGTGGGAGCGCCTGCCGGAGGAGAAGTTGATTGCCCAGTTGCAGGAAGTGGCTGGCGACAAGGCGGCTGAACTGAAGGCAGCGGTGGATGCCTTTCTCCGGCTCGACTCCGTGGAGGCGATTCGGGAGCGATTCGCAGGCTTGCAAGCTGACGAGTCCGCCAAGCAGGAATTGTCCGAGCGCTTGGCGGATTGGCAGGTGGTGCTCGACGGGCTTTCAGCCATGGGCTTTGGCGGCTTCGTGAAGATTGACCTGAGCATCGTGCGAGGGCTGGCCTACTACACGGGCTTCGTCTTCGAGGCCTTCGACAAGAAGGGCGAGTTCCGAGCGTTGGCTGGTGGCGGCCGCTACGACGCTTTGGTCAAGAAGATGGGCGGTCCGGACATGCCGGCAGTTGGCTTCGGCATGGGCGACGTGGTTTTGGGCGAATTGCTCAAGGCTCGCGGCAAGATGCCGGAGTTTGTCGACACCATCGATTTCTTTGCCGTGACGGGTGGCGATGCGGAAAAGCTCGCAGCTCTCTCGGATGTGGCTTTGCTGCGTCAGGCCGGCTACTCCGTGGAGTACCAGCTCAAGTCGCAGGCTTTTGGCAAGCAGTTGAAGGCAGCGGCATCTTCGGGAGCTCGCTTCTCCCTGATCTACGGTTCCGAAGAGCTCGAGAAGGGGGTGGTCAAGCTGCGCAACTTGGCGGACCGCAGCGAGCAGGACGTTCCGCGCGGGCAGCTGCTCGAGGCCGTTCGCGAGCTGTTCTAGCCTGAGGAGGACGAGATGAGAGAGCGGGAGCGCAAGAACGGCTTCAACACCTTGCTGGTATTGGTGTCGGTGAGCGTTCTCTTCTTTTTCCTCTTTGCTCAAGTTGTCACCAAGCAACTGCTCTTCCAGCCACCGCCTCCTAGCTACGGCAAGGACGAATCGATTCTGCTGGTTCCGGCGGAGGACGGAACTCAGCTCGCGGTTTTCTGGGGGCCGGTTCCGGGGGCGAGCACGACTGTTTTCTATTTTCACGGAAACGGGGAGGACTTGGGGCACGTCAATTTCATCCTCAACAACTACCGGCTGCAGGGGGTGAACGTCCTGAGTTTCGACTACCGTGGCTACGGATTGTCGGAGGGGACTGCCAGCGAGCAGCTTTGCTATCGGGATGCCGAAGCTGTGTTGGACTATGCGGAGGAAAACCTCGGGGTTGATCCGAGGCAGGTCGTTTTGCACGGCCGCTCGCTTGGAGGCGGCATTGCCATGGAGCTGGCGGTGACGCAAGGCGCGAAAGGCCTGGTTTTGGAGTCTGCCTTTCTCAGCGCCTACCAAGTTTACCTGCCGCTGACCTGGGTTCCGGGCGACAAGTTCGTGAATTCCAAAAAAGCCGAACGTGTGGAGTGTCCGACATTGGTGATTCATGGAAAGGAAGACCGTGTGGTAAGCTTTGTCCATGGGGAAACCTTGGCGGCGAAGCTTCCGCCGGAGTTCGTCAAGACCTTCTGGGTGGAGGGAGTGGGGCACAATGACCTCGTAGATCGCGCCAGCGCTCGATATTGGGCATCGATTCGCGGCTTTTTGGCTGGTTTGTAGCCTGAAAACAGGGCGATAAGCGCCTTTGTGCCGAGGGATAAGAAGCTTACCTATTCTATATTTGCTTTTTGAAAGGCATCACTTTTGATGGGCACTCTTTTTTTCCGATGAAAATCCTAGTAGCAGACAAAATCTCGTCAATTGGAGTCGACTTCCTGAAGCAGCAGGAAGGGTTTGAAGTCGTAGAAGCTTACGGCACCTTCAAGGAAGACTATTCCAAATTCCTCGAGCTCGCTAAGGGCGCGGCCGCAATCATCGTGCGCAGCGATTCCAAGGTAAATCGGGAGGTCTTCGAAGCGGCAGCCCCGACCTTGAAGGCGGTTGGCCGCGCAGGTGTGGGCGTGGACAATATCGACGCTGATGCGGCTACCGACTTTGGCGTTGTCGTCATGAACACGCCGGGCGGCAATACCATTGCGACCGCTGAACTCACTTTTACTCACATGCTCTGCGGAGCTCGTCCTGTGCCTCAAGCAGCGCAATCCATGCGAGAAGGTCGCTGGGATCGCAAGATCTACGGAGGCAGCGAGCTCTTCAAGAAGACGCTCGGCATTTGTGGTATGGGCCGCATCGGAGCGGAAGTCGCCAAGCGCGCAAAGGCCTTCGGGATGACAGTCCTAGCCTACGACCCCTACCTCTCCGGATCCAAGGCGGAAGCCATGGGCGTGAAGCAAGTCGAGCTCGACAAGCTTTTCCGCGAGTCCGACTACATTACGGTACACATGCCGCTCACCGATGCGACTCGCGGCATGATCAACAAGGAATCGATCGCGACCATGAAGGACGGCGTTCGTCTCTTCAACTGCGCTCGCGGCGGTATCATCGACGAAGACGCTCTGCTTGAGGCGTTGGAAAGCGGCAAGGTTGCGGCAGCGGGTCTCGACGTCTACACCAGCGAGCCTCCGGCAGAAGACCATCCTTTCCGCAAGCAGAAGAATCTCATCCTTACGCCTCACCTCGGAGCTTCGACTGAAGAGGCTCAGGAAAGCGTCGGTCTGGAAATCGCGGAAAGCGTCACCAGCGTTTTGCGCGGTGGCGGTATCCGCAACGCGATCAACATGCCGTCCCTCGACGAGCAAACGCTTAAGACCGTCGGTCCTTACCTCGAACTCTGCTCGGCTTTGGGTTCTCTCGTCCAGCAGCTCGCTCTCGAGAAGGTCGAGAAGGTCAAGATCACTTACTCTGGCAAGGTTGTAGACCTGGACGCCAATTCGCTGACCCGTGGCATCCTTAAGGGATTCCTCAAGGACGTGAGCAGCAACGTCAATTTCGTCAACGCGCTTGTCATCATGGAGCGCCTCGGCCTGCAGGTCGACGTGCTGAAGTCCTCCGAAGAGACGGATTACACCGAACTCATCAAGGTTGAAGCCGTCTGCGTGAACGGAGAGAACGTCTCCGCCGAAGGTACTTTGATCGGTAAAGGAAACTCGCCTCGTATCGTTTCCGTTAACGGTCGCGAGGTCGAAGTGGAGCCGCACGGCTGCATGCTGGTGCTCGCCAACAGCGACGAGCTTGGCATCGTGGGCAAGGTCGGCAGCATTATCGGCAACCATGGCGTCAATATCGCTGCCATGTCGCTCAGCCGCAACGAAGTGGGGGGTGTCGCTCTCAACATCGCTTGCTTGGACAGCGAGCCGAGCGACGAAGCCATGGCGGAGATCAGGGCTATCAAAGCGGTCAGGCAGGCGAAGATCGTCCACTTGTAGTTGCTGGCTGGATATAGCGAATGTCCATTGACTTCATAGTCGCGCTCAGTGCCGCAGGAGCAGGGTACCTTATCGGTTCCCTGCCTTTTGGCTATTTGGTGGCGAAGGCGAACGGCGTTGATATTTTCAGCGTTGGCTCGAAGAACCCAGGCGCCACGAACGTGAAGCGTTGCGTCGGCAAGAAAGCGGGCAACATCGTTTTCTTGCTGGATGCGATCAAGGGCTTCGCCGCGACTGCTTGGCCAATCTTGTTGGCTGGCGAGACCTTTCACTACGGATTGGTGGGGCTTGTATTCGCTGTGTTGGGACATTCGTTTTCACTCTTCACGAAGTTTCGTGGAGGCAAGGGGGTCGCGACGATGCTTGGAGGAGTTGTCGCATTGATGCTTGTCGCCGCCGTGGTCGGCGTACTGGTTTGGCTCGTGGTTTTTTATACCTCCCGCTACGTGTCGCTGGCCTCGATTTGCTTGGCGGTCAGTTTGCCGATTACTAATCTGATTATAGGAGCGCCTGCTGTGCTTACATGGGTTTCGCTTGCTCTCGGATTGCTGGTCGTGGTGCGACACAAGGATAACATCGTTCGCCTCATCAGGGGCGAAGAAAACAAGTTTGCAAAGAAGTAGATGAGTGAACGCGTGATAACTGTAGGCCTTTGCGGCTTCGGCGTTGTAGGGCAGGGTGTTTTCAATCACCTGCAAAAGCGTGAAAATGACTTGAGCGACCAACTAGGCGCTCGCGTAAAGGTAACCCGTATCGCAGTTCGTGATACGAGCAAGAAACGTGATTTCGATTTCGACGCAGCCATGCTGACGACGGATCCGCTCTCGATCGCTACCGATCCTGCGGTTGATGTCGTATGCGAGTTGATGGGTGGGACGACCTTGGCGAAGGAAGTCACGCTCGCCGCGCTGAAGGCGGGCAAGATCGTCGTATCCGCCAACAAGGCTCTGATCTGCGACCATGGAGAAGCATTGTTTGCCGCAGCTAAGGAAGGCAATGGGCAGTTGCTCTTCGAGGCCAGCGTCGCTGGCGGAATTCCAGTCATCAAGGCGATCAAGGAAAGCCTCGTCGTCAATCGATTCAATAGCATCTACGGGATCCTCAACGGTACCAGTAACTATATCCTGACTCGCATGACGAACGAGGGGGCTGGTTACCAGGAGATCCTAGCGGAAGCCAAGGCCTTGGGCTACGCGGAAGCGGACGAGTCCTTCGACGTGGACGGTATCGACGCAGCTCACAAGGCGGTGGTCTTAGCTTATTTGGCCTACGGACGTTGGGTGCCATACAATGACCTTTTGGTTCAAGGCATCGCTGAAGTTACGCAGGCAGATATCGCCTTTGCCAAGGAGAACGGTTACGCCATCAAGCTGCTGGCGGTTATCGATGTAGCTCACGCCTCCGGAAAACTCTACATTTCGATTCTTCCTACTTTGGTATCCAAAAAATACGTACTTGGCAGTGTCGACGGCGTATTCAATGCAGTCTCCGTTCACGGGGACGTAGTGGGTGAGACTGTCTACATTGGACCTGGAGCGGGACGCGACGCGACGGCGAGCGCGGTGATTTCGGACATCGTCGATGCCGCGAAGCTCATTGTGAATGGCGGAGCAGGTCGATTCATTGACCCAGCTCCTCGTGGCGGCGCTAAGATTGAGTTGGCTGAGCCGGAGGAAATCGAGTCACGCTACTACGTTCGATTGCAAGTCGTCGACAAGCCGGGCGTAATGGCGGAAGTGACCTCGCTGTTGGCGAAACACGATGTCAGTCTTGCGAGCGTAACCCAAAAGGAGGTCGAGGAAGACGCGACTAGCGCCACCTTGATCGTAACGACTCATACAACGACGGAACAAGCGATACTCGATGCCGTGAAGGCTTTGGAGGCGAGCTCCTGCGTGGAAGGCAAGCCTTTCACGATGCCGGTCAGCAGCTTCGAAGGATAAGCGGTATTCAAATTCTGGAAACAAACCGAAATGGCTCGTATAGTAAAAAAATTTGGCGGTACTTCCGTAGGCGACGTCGACCGAATCAAGAACGTCGCTAACATCATCAAGGAAGATGTCGAACAAGGGCACCAGGTTGCGGTTGTCGTTTCGGCGCGTTCCGGCGTGACCAACGAGTTGATTGCGCGTGCCAAGGCGATCAACGAGCAACCGGACGATCGGGAGATGGACGTGCTCTTGGCGGTGGGCGAACAGGAAACCATCGCCCTGACCGCGATGGCTCTGCACGCCCTCGGTGTGGAAGCGATTTCGATGACCGGCGCTCAAGCAGGAATCAAGACCGACCCCGCTCACACTCGCGCTCGCATCGTCAGCATGAATTGCGAACGCATCGAGGAAGCTCTCGAGAAGGGCAGCGTCGTCATCGTGGCCGGTTTTCAGGGAGTAAATGCTGAAGGAACCACCACCACGCTAGGCCGAGGTGGCTCGGACCTCTCCGCGATCGCGCTGGCAAGCGGCCTGAAGGCGGATCTTTGCCAGATTTATACCGACGTGGATGGCGTCTACACGGCCGATCCGCGCATTGTTCCCAAGGCTAGCAAAATTCCAGAGATCAGCTATGAAGAAATGCTCGAGATGGCTAGTCTCGGCACCAAGGTGATGCAGGCCCGTTCGGTCGAATTCGCAAACAAGTTCAATGTCGTATTCGAAGTACGATCCAGTTTTGACACCTCAATCCCCGGCACAATCGTGAAACAGGAAGTAAGCTCAATGGAAGACGTCGTCGTGCGCGGCGTAGCGCTCGATCGCAACCAGGCCAAGATAATGGTCAGCAATATCCCGGACAAGCCTGGCTCCGCGGCCCAGATCTTCGAGGCCCTCGGAAAGGCGAATGTCTGCGTGGACATGATCGTTCAGAACATCGGTCGCAACGGCGTAGCAAACCTTACCTTTACCGTTACGCGCGACGATTCCAAGCGCTCTCTGGACGCCGTCGAGAAGGTTCTCAACGAGTTGGGGGGGGGCGAAGTTGCGGTATTTGGCGAAGTGGTCAAACTATCGGTCGTCGGTATCGGGATGCGCAGCCACTCTGGGGTTGCGAGCAAGCTCTTTGCGGCTTTAGCGGAGGCGAAGTCCAATATCCAGATCATCAGTACCTCGGAGATCAAGATATCCGTGGTGATCGACGAAGAAGGCGCGGATGACGCGGTTCGCGTTGTTCACAGCGCCTTTGGTTTGGACAAGCTAGACGCCTAGTACCCGTGAAATTCGTAAGCACAAGAGGACAGACCGCGCCGCATGGTTTTTCGGAAGCGGTCAAAATCGGCTTGGCTCCGGACAAGGGCTTGTTCGTGCCAGAGAAGATGCCGGATCTGAGCGCCGAGATTCCCACATGGGAGGGCTTGTCGTATCCGGAATTGTGCTACGAATTTTTTAAGCATTTCGCGACAGACATTCCGCAGGAAGAGCTGAAGCTTCTAATTGAAAAGGCCTACAGTCGTTTTGACCACGCGGAGCACGCTCCACTGGTGAAGCTAAGCGATAAGCTTTACGTGCAGGAGCTCTTTCACGGTCCGACCTTGGCCTTCAAGGATTTTGCCTTGCAACTCCTTGGTTGTCTCTACGAACGGCAGGTTGCCCAGAGTGGCGAGAGTATCAACGTTCTCGGAGCTACCTCAGGTGACACTGGCGCTGCGGCCATCAACGGATTGCTCGGCAAGAAGGGCGTCAACATCTTCATCCTTTATCCAGAGGGGCGCGTCTCTCCCTTGCAGGAGCGCCAGATGACCTGCTTGGAAGAGGAAAACGTATTTCCGCTCTGCATCAAAGGAAGTTTCGACGATGCTCAAGCGGCTTTGAAAGATGTTTTCGGCGATAAGGATTTCAGTCAGGAAGTGCATCTTTCAGCGGTCAATTCCATCAACCTCGCCCGTATCTTGGCGCAGTGCGTTTATTACATCTACGCCTACCTCAAGCTTCCTGCTGAGCGTCGCGAGGGCGCGACCTTTGTGGTTCCAACGGGAAACTTTGGCAACGTGCTCGCCGGGTGGATGGCTTCCCGCATGGGTATGATCGTCGACGGCTTTCGGGTAGCGACAAACCAGAATGACATCCTGCATCGTTTCTTCGATTCCGGCGACTATTCGGTAGGCGACGTGCAGCCTAGCCATGCGCCCTCTATGGACATCCAGGTTGCGTCCAACTTCGAGCGTTTCCTCTATTTCTCGCTTGGCGGCAATGCTGACATGACCCGTGAGATCATGGAAAGCTTCAAGAAAGACGGAACTTTTCAGGTCGGCGGTATGGCGATAACCGAGTTTATGACCAGTACGCGCATGGACGATGCGGAGATCGCTCAGACAATTTCGAACGTGTATCGCGATTACAACTACACTGCCGATCCGCACACTGCTTGCGGATTCAAGGATCTGGACAAGTTGCAAACTGCGGTCGTCCTGTCTACCGCCCATCCCGCTAAGTTTCCTGATGTTGTCAAGCAGTGCACGGGGGTGGAGCCAACCCATCCGAGCCTCGAAGCTTTAAAGTCGAAGGAGATCCGCAAGTTCTCAGTGGATCCAGACGAAGCTTCGATCAAGGCCTTTATCCGCTCCAAGCAGTAGCGCTTTCAGATTTCTACCCAACAGGTTTATATTATGAACAAGCCAACGATATTAATGTACGATACCACGTTGCGAGACGGCACTCAGGGTGAGGGCGTCTCCTTTTCTGTGACGGACAAGCTCCGAATTACGGAGAAGTTCGACCAGTTTGGTATCGATTATATTGAAGGTGGTTGGCCTGGCTCTAATCCCCGTGACATGGCTTTCTTCGAAGCTGCGAAGAAGCTTAAGCTTAAGCACTCGAAGATTGCCGCTTTCGGTTCTACCCGTCGCGCGAACCTCAAAGCGGAAGAAGATCCGCAACTGAAGACCTTGATCGATGCAGGCACGCCGGTAGTAACGATTTTTGGCAAAACCTGGCTGCTGCATGTGACCGAAGTCATCCGCGTGGCTCCGGAAGAGAACTTAGCCATGATCGAGGACAGCGTGCGTTTCCTCAAGGACAACGGACGGGAAGTTATTTACGACGCCGAGCATTTCTATGATGGCTATGTCGACAGCCCGGACTATGCAATGCAAACCCTCGAGGCTGCTGTTCGCGGTGGAGCAGACAATCTGACATTGTGCGATACCAATGGAGGTAAGCTGGTGAGCGAGCTACAGGAGATAACCAAGGCGGTTGTAGAGCGTTTTCCCAATGTTGCAGTAGGCGTCCATTGCCACAACGACTCTGGCTTGGGCGTGGCTCTTTCGCTTGGTGGCGTAGAGGCTGGCGCTACCTTGGTGCAGGGTACTTTCAACGGTTACGGCGAGCGCGTCGGTAATGCGAATCTCACTACAATCATTCCCAACATCGCATTGAAGATGGGCAATCCGCTTAATTGCGTGGACCATCTCAAGCGCCTGAGGGAACTCTCCATGTTCGTTGCCGACCTTGCCAATCTCGAGCATGACGGAAAAGCTCCTTTTGTTGGTCTCTCAGCTTTCACCCACAAGGGCGGCGCTCACGCGGATGCGACCAAGAAGGTAAGCTACAGCTACGAGCACGTCGATCCAACGAAGGTCGGAAACAAGCAGCGCGTTCTTGTATCCGATATGGCAGGACGCAGCAGTTTGTTGATGAAGGCTCAGGAGCTCGGATTCGACATCGATCGCGAATCACCTGAGACGAAGATCATAATCGATAAGCTCAAGGAGCTTGAGTACAATGGTTACGAGTTCGAGTCCGCTGATGGTTCTCTCCGTCTTTTGCTCGATCGCTTGACCAATAAGCACAAGTCGCACTTCGAATTTGAGGGCTATCGCGTGATCGTGGAGAAGCGTTCCAAGGACGAAGAACCGCTGTCGGAGGCAACGATCAAAGTGAAGGTCGATGGTGAGCCGCGTTACGTGGTGGCGGAAGATCCTGGTCCAGTGGGGGCTCTTGACAAGGCCTTGCGCGTGGCGCTTCGCGAAGCGTTTCCGCGCTTGGAAGAGCTTGCGTTGAAGGATTACAAGGTACGCATCCTTGACTCGAAGGAAGGCGCCAACGCCAAGACCCGTGTGCTCATCGAGTCCGGTGACGAAGAGGAGATCTGGGGAACGGTTGGCGCTTCAGATAATATCATCGAGGCAAGTTGGCAGGCGATTCGTGATGCGGTCGAATACAAGATCCTTCTTGACGACTCCAAGCAGTAGGACTTGCGATTAACTCACTTAACAAAAACGGCGACTGAATGATCAGTCGCCGTTTTTTTGGTTCATAACCATTTCGCGGGGAGACGCTCTCGTGCGTAGGGCTGGCGCTCGCTGTCTGGTCAAGATACATGGTTAACAGGTGTTAACAGACATGGTTAACACTTCTGTATGCCGTGGATGGAGACCGATAAGATAACCCAAAGAAGAGATTTCGTCTTCCTGGCATCGAAGCCTGGAGCGAACAAACGCGAGCTGATCCGCCGTTTCGGCATAAGCCCGCCGACTGCCTACAAGTGGCTGGAGCGCTACCGCAAGGAAGGCTTGCCTGGTCTGGAGGACCGCTCGCGTCGGCCGGCGGGGCAGCCCAACAAGAGCTGCCCCGAGGTGGAGAGGAAGGTCTTGGAGCTTCGCCGCAAGCACGACTGCTGGGGAGCGCGCAAGCTGCGCCGCCTGCTGCAAAACGCCGGGGAAAAGGAGCTTCCCTCGGCGACCACCGTGCACAACATCATCCGCCGCGCCGGCTTGCTCGGCCAAGGCTCTCGCCCGTGCGTGGCGCCCAGGAGCTTCGAGCGTTCGCAGCCCAACGAGCTTTGGCAGATGGACTTCAAGGGGCACTTCGAGATGGCCGGGTCGAAGCGCTGCCACCCGCTCACCGCCTGCGACGACCACTCCCGCTTCAACCTCATCCTCAAGGCCTGCGAGGACGAGAGGACCTCCACGGTGCAGGAATGCCTGCTGTCATGCTTCGGCAAGTACGGGCTGCCTTGGGCCATCCTCTGCGACAACGGTTCGCCCTGGGGGCGGGGGTTCGGGGCGGCCAGCGAGCTGGAGGCCTGGCTGCTGCGCCTGGGGGTGGAGACGATCCACGGCCGCCCCCTGCACCCCCAGACGCAAGGCAAGGAGGAACGCTTCCACCAGACCCTCAAGCACGAGCTGCTGGGCAGGACCACGCTGTGGCGCGACCTCGAGCATTGCGACCGGGAGTTCGCCCGGTTTCGCGAGACCTACAACCACGTCCGCCCGCACCGCTCGCTCGATCTCGACTGCCCCGCCGACCGCTACCGCGCCTCGGAGCGAGCCTTGCCCGCGACCATACCCCACTGCCTGAGCTTCTACGGCGAGGCCGAGCAGGTGCGCAAGGTGAAGAGCAAAGGCGACCTGATGTTCAAGGGACGCAGCTTCTTCATCGGAAGGGCCTTCATCGGGGAAAGCGTGGCGATAAACCAGTTCGACGATCTTCGCTGGGAAGTTTTCTACTGCTGGAAAAGCTTGGGGATGATCGACCTGAGCCGCGCGACCAAGCCTAGAAACAACTACAACGCGCTTCTTGCTCCCCCTGGACGCCTAGGCGTCCAGGGGGAGCAAGAAGCCCACCTGAAAAGCGTTAACCATGTACCTTAACATGTGTTAACTATGTCCTTGCGCTAAACA
>NZ_JACYFG010000034.1 GCF_014803405.1 Pelagicoccus enzymogenes | reverse complement strand
CCTTGTAGGTTCCCCACCATTGATTTCCAGCTTTTTGAGCCCTTCCGAGAATGAGTCCATAACTCGTCGGAGGAAGGGCTCGAAAAGCCCTCTGCAAATGGCATTTTCAGAGGATGCCAGGATCGTTCGAACCGGCGGCCACCGGTCCGAACGCGTTTCGAGTGAGATCAATCTGCGTCCGGAGCCCTCATTGAGCGAGCTCAGCGCTGAGCAGCGATCCCTCGAAGCGACCTGGCTTGGATATCAAACAGTTGAAAGAGCCCGTCATCAAAGACGCGAGCTCACCTCTACAAGACAGATACAAGCCATGAATCCCACCGAATACGACATTATCGCAATCGACATATCGAAAGATACACTTGAAGCGCTCAGCGACAAGCGAAGTTTCAGCGTATCCAACAAAGCAGACGCCCTTAGCGAGCTGACCGACCACATCGCCACCTTCAAGACGCCCTTGGCCGTCTTCGAGGCGACCGGCGGATACGAGCGAATCCTCATGCAGCAACTCCTCGCCAAGGGCCTCCCCTTCGCCAGGGTCAACCCGGCTCGAGTGCGACACTACGCCAAGAGCGAGGGGGTCAAGGCAAAGACCGACCCCATCGACGCGCGCATGATTCGCAACTTCGCGAAAGAGAAGAACATACGACCCCAAACGCCTCCCTGCGAAAAACGCCAGCAGCTCGCCGCCCTGCTCGACCGCAGAAGCCATCTGAGCGAACAGCTAAGCCGCGAGAAAAACCGGCGGCAAAACAGCGATCCTCTCATCCACCCATCCATCGAGCGCATGATCGCGATCGTGCAGAACGAGCTTGAGACGATCGAAGAGGACATCAGGGAGCTCGTCCAAAGCGACGCGAAGATGCGCTCCCAGCAAGGCATCGCCCTCTCGGTCTGCGGCGTGGGCGAAGTCACGGCTTGGACCCTGCTCGCGCACCTCAGCGAGATCGAGTCCCTCAACAGGAACCAGATCGTCGCCTTGGCTGGAATCGCCCCCTTCAACGACGACAGCGGAAAGACCAAGAAGAAAAGACGCATCCAAGAGGGTAGAGCCAAAGTCAGACGGTGCCTCTACATGGCGACCAAAACTGCTGCGGTGCACAACGAAGTGATAAGACCTTACGTCCAGAAGCTCAGGGACAAGGGCAAGCCGTACAAGTGCGCCATCGTCGCTGGAATGAGGAAGATGCTCATACACATACAAAGCCTGTTCAAAAAACTTAACTTACAGCTTGCTCAGTGACACAGTTGCTCAGCGGTTAAACTATATCCACCTCACCACGCCCCTTCCCCCTCTTGTAAAACTCCCGCGAAATAGCTCCTCCAGTCCACCGCTTTGAGTAATTCCGTCTAAAAGCAGGGGTAATTATCGGTTTTTCTACTCAAGCAACCACCCTCCCGCGACGATGATCCGGAATACGGCACTCCCACATATTCCCATCCCGCAACCGATTTTATCACCATGGCGTGGTCATCTGACGAAATAAACTCATTCGAAGAAATAGCAGCGAAACTCGCATCCGAGTCTCACCTCGCTCAACCGGGTACGGACGACGGCCTCATCCCCATCTTCAGTCTCGTCAACGAGATCACCTGGTCCCTCCCCCAGGACCCCGAAATCGTCCAAGGAGTCGTCGGAATCCAAGAGATCATCCAAGCCATGCTCGACGAGGCCAAGGTCTTCGACGAGGAGTCCGTACAAGCCATGCGCGGCTTCGCCCGCTGGTGCAGCGACGCCATCGAAAGCCTGCGCAACGAAGCCTCCATCCGCCCCTTCGACGCCAAGGAACCGGGCGGCAAAGCCGTAGCCCCCGCCGCCATCGTGCTCGACGACGAGGAAGACCAGCCTGCCGCCGAAAACGAAGCTCCGCTCGAAATTCCCGCGGACGAAACCGAGGAACTCCCCGAACCCACTCCACTCCCCGGCTTTAACGACATCGACTTTTCCACCGCCGAGCTTCCCCCGGAGAAACCTGCCGCGCCCCAGCCGGAAGCGGAGGAAGCCTTTTCCTTCGAAGAGCCTAGCTTCGAAGCCATACCAGACGCTCCTGCGACAGGAAACGAAAACTGGACCGAAGCCCGCATCGAGATCTTCGCTAAGCTTGCCCAGCAATTTTCGGCCGAGCTCCTGCTCGCTAGCGTCGGCAGCGACGAGGGCATGCTCCCCGTCTACTCCCTGCTCAAGGACTTCGAGAACGACTTCGAGACCGACGACACCGTAAGCGCCGCCGTCACTCCCGTCCTCGCCAAGATGGACGCCCTGCTCGACAACGCGGCAGCTTACGACCACTACGCCCTGCAAATCCTGACCGACTTCAACGTCTGGCTTGAAACCGCCCTTTCCGAAATCAAGTCCGGCCGCGAGCCAAGCCCCTTCTCCGCTCCCGAGGAAGCCACTCCCGCAGAGGCCGATTCCTCCCAAGTCACGAACGGCGAAGAGGAAGACGACGGACTGCTCGCCGAGTTCGCCCAATACGACGTCGTCATGGACCTCAACATGGAGGAGAACGAAGAGCTTCTCCAAGAATTCCATACCGAGGCCGTCGACCACCTGAGCCAAATCGAGTCCGCCGTTCTCGAACTCGAGCAAGACGTTACCAGCCGCAACGCCATCAACTCGATGTTCCGCTCCTTCCACACCATCAAAGGCGTGGCCGGCTTCCTCAATCTCGTTCCCGTCAACCGACTCGCCCACGAAGTCGAGTCCCTCATGGACCTCGTCCGCAACGACAAGCTCGACGTCTTCACCGGCATTATCGACCTCGTCCTCGCGTCCAAGGACACCATCACCAAGCTCATCGAACAAATCACCGACGCCCTCGCCAACGGTACCACTCCCTCGCAAGTCATACCCGTCAGCGAACTAATGGCCCGCGCCCGCTGGGCCATGGAAGGTCCTGAAGTCTGGGCCAAGAAGACCGGCGACACCTCCAGCGCTCCTGCGACCTCCCAAACGCCCGCCCCCGTCGCAGCATCTGCGGCTGAAGACCAAGCTGACGAGCCCGAAATTTCCGCGGTTCCATCCGCCCCCACTTCTTCCGCCGCGCCCGTCGCTCAACAAGAACCGGACGCCAAAGCTGCGGCAGCCGCCAAGCGCAAGGCCGCCGAAAACGCTACGATTCGCGTCAACACGACCAAACTCGACAACCTCATGGACATGGTCGGCGAGCTCGTGATCGTACAAAGCCAGCTTCTCGAAAGCTCCCGCCAAGACAACGGCAGCGGCAGCACCGCAGGCGACTCCGCCCTGCAGCGCAACATGTCGCAGCTCACCCGCATCACCAAGGAATTGCAGCACACCTCCATGGCCCTGCGCATGATTCCGGTGAAGCCTACCTTCCAAAAGATGGGCCGCATCGTGCGAGACATCGGCGCCAAGTGCGGCAAGAAAGTACGCTTTGAAACCTTTGGCGAAGACACCGAACTCGACCGCAACGTGGTCGAAGAGATCGGCGATCCGCTCGTGCACATGGTACGCAACGCCCTCGACCACGGCTTGGAAGCGACTCCCGAGGATCGTCGCGCCGCCGGCAAGGACGAGGTCGGAAACATCAGCCTCAAGGCCTACCACCAAGGCTCCAATATCGTCATCGAGCTCGCCGACGACGGCCGCGGCATCGATCCCGACCGCGTGCTCGCCAAGGCCATCGCCAACGGCATCGTCTCCGAGAGCGACCAGCTTTCCAAAGAAGAGATCTACAAGCTCATCTTCGCCCCCGGCTTTTCCACCGCTGCCCAAATCACCGACATTTCCGGACGCGGCGTAGGCATGGACGTAGTGAAGAAGAACATCGAGAAGCTGCGAGGCAAAGTAGAGATCCAGTCCGAGCTCGGCAAAGGCTCCACCTTCCGTATCCTGCTTCCCCTCACCATGGCCATCGTCGACGGCCTCGTGGTCAAGGTGGGCGAAGACCGCTTCATCCTGCCGACCACTTCCGTCAAGGTCGCCCTGCGTCCCGATTCCGAGGTGCTCGCCAAGGTGCAAGGCAACCAAGAGATCCTCAACATCCGCGGCCAAGTCATTCCGCTCTTCCGCCTCCACCAGCACTTCGCCATTCCCGGAGCCATCTCCGAGCCGAAAGACGCCACTGTGGTGGTCGTCGAGACCGGCGGCAAGCCCTGCGGCCTGCTCGTCGACGACATGGTCAGCAAGCAAGAAGTCGTCATCAAGTCGCTCGGCGGCATGATGCAGGGCATCCCCGGCGTATCCGGCGGAGCGATACTTGGAGACGGCACCATCGCCCTCATCCTCGATCCCGCCAGTCTGATTTCCGCCGCGTAATCAATTTACCGATACGAACAGCTTACTTCCCCTCCATGAATCCCGACTCTCCACAGAGTCGGGATTTTTATTTCGTAGCGCTGAGCTTTAGCCAGCGTCCGCGGTGCAGGATCCAATCTTCGACCTCCGTTGCCCCCTCTTTTTTTGACTTAACAAAACGACCTCCCCCTGCAGCTTCGTAAAGTTACCCATGAAAGCCGCCCT
This sequence comes from Pelagicoccus enzymogenes, assembly GCF_014803405.1. Taxonomy (NCBI): domain Bacteria; kingdom Pseudomonadati; phylum Verrucomicrobiota; class Opitutia; order Puniceicoccales; family Pelagicoccaceae; genus Pelagicoccus; species Pelagicoccus enzymogenes. The sequence continues at coordinate 34,832 of NZ_JACYFG010000034.1, read as the reverse complement.
CCTCCTCCTCGCCCTGGTCCCCACCGTATTCCCCTTTCTCGAAGTCCCATTCGACGCCACCCTGCTCAGCTACAACCATATCCAGCGCATAGGAGGCGAATCAGTTCCCGACGACGACACTCCGACTGGCGGCAAGTGGGTCGACGACGATTACATCATTCTGCAATACAATACCTGGACCATTCCCAACTGCCTCGAGACCGGCCTACAACTGGAGGTCCGCTTCGACAACGTTCCCGAAGACCTAACCCATCTCGACCTAGAAGTTCGCTACCCACGCATGCAGCTTCCTAACGGAGGAAGCAAAGAACGCTTCCGCCGCCGCGAACCCATGCACGTCTACGACGGTTCCACCACCTTCTATTTCGGCTACTACTTCGACCACGAATACGAACAAGGACTCGGCGACTGGATCTTTACGCTCAGCCACGAGGGCGAGGAAATCTACCGGGCCAAGTTCACAGTCGTCGACTGTGACGAAAAAGCCGAAACCACCCGCGAGCACTAGCCATCACATCGTGGGAGCGTGCTCGTCACGCGATTAGTCCATTTTGTTCGCGTCCCCAAAGGCTTCGCTAAAACCACAGCTCAAGCATCGCCCGCCAAAACTGCCCGTAGGTAACCGGCTCCTCCAAGCTGATGCCAGACTGCCAATTACGAACGCACACATCGAGCACGCCCAAATTCCAAATCACCATCAGTCCCAACACCGAGCGAAACGCCCACTTAGCGACAGCCGGTCCCCGGTTCGTGACGTGCAGCAACCAACATATCCCCAAGGTCACGAACAAGGTCACCCCTTCGTAGGCCCGTCCTCCAAAAGCCGCCCCAAACCACCACGTTTCCCAAGCCGCGTTCACGTACACCATGCCCGCGGCCGAGAGCAGCATCGCCCAATAGATCCAATCCCGGCGACTGATTACGAATCCCACCAAACCAGCGAGCCCCACCGCAAAGATGGGCTGCCAATAGAACAAACCGTGGAAAGGATCAAAGAGAGTCCTCCAAAGCTCCGGATTCCCCCAAACAAAACCTTCGCCCGCGTAAGAGTAAACCAGCCAGGATCCGTACAATAACTTCCAAGCGAGCAATTGCAGCGACACGATGGCCCCGATGGCCGCGACACAAACGACAATCGCATTCAGCGTAGCTCTTCGTGTCAGGATTTCCACTACAGCGATGAGAAAAGGAAACAAAAGATAAACTCCTGCTTGATAGCGGGTGATCAGAAGCAGCCCCACCGAGACACCCAACATCAGCCAATTTCGCTTCAAGGGCGGCATCTCCCGAATTGCCAGCGACCAGTAGAAGCAGGAAACCACGCAAAGGTAAGTCAACCCGTGGGCCATGGCGTACTGGTTGAGTTGGTAATATATGAGAAAGCCCGCTAGCCAAGTCACCAAGAGCCCAAGCAAACTCACCTCCCAATCGAAGAACCGCCTCGCCAGCAAGTAGCTCAGCCACATTGCCAAGACCGCGTACAAGCAGCTACCAAGGTAGAGGAATCGCTCGTAGACCTTGCCGTATCCATCCGTCCTTACCTCAACGCCTGCCTTGTCCAAAAGCAAAGCCGTACCATGCCCCATCGCAAACCAAGGGGCATGAAACAAAGCCCAGCCGACCGGATACTTGTTGGGAATCAGGCCCCTGTCCGTGCGAGGCAAGTCCATCCGTGCAAATCGCTTTTGCCCATCAGGAATCGTATCCGTCAACTGAATATCATTCTCGAAATCGACATCTTGGTCGAGAGCTACGGAACGAAGCCAGAAGTAGTAAAAAGAAGTGTCCCAACCCCAAAGGGAGCTGACCCGACTGCCGGGTTTCAAGGCGCTGAAAGCGCCGTAACTCCCGATCCAAGCGCCCACGATTGAGAGCGCGACCAGCAAGCAGATAAACCCCTTCCCCTTAAGTTTGCTCATCGGGCGCCGCACCGTAGCTTACCACTTTTCCACCGGCCCCTTGGGCACCTTGATCTTCTCCGGAACTTCCTGAGGCTCGTGCGTGATCGACGAATACGGATCCACCGGGCGGTACTTCTCCTGCAACTCGCCATCCTCGTCGCAGAAGCGCTGCCGCCATTGTCGGTAGCCCGTCATGATCTCCTCGAAGTGGTCCATGCTTTCCACCTTGATCACCCGATCCTTGAAATACTTGGAGGGACCGAAACGCTTCGCGTACCAAACCGCCACCTTGCGGAACTGGATACAGCCCTTTAGCTCTCCATAAAATTCGATCATGCGCTCGAGGTGCACCCTCATCAACTCCACCCGTTGCTCGAAAGTCGGGTCCGGCAACAGGTTACCCGTATTCAAATAATGGAGCGTCTGCTTGAAAATCCACGGGTTGTAGAACGCGCCACGCCCGATACTCACACCATCGCAACCCGTACGCTCCAACATGATACGAGCCGCTTCGGGCGTCGTCACGTCTCCATTGCCGATCACCGGAATGGACTTTACCGCCTCCTTGACTTTGCGGATGCCCTCTAGATCCACGCCCCCCGAAAAGCCTTGGGCTCGGGTGCGGCCATGTATGAAAATCGCCGATACACCCACGTCCTCCAACGTCCGCGCCAGCTCGGGAGCCGTAATGTTCTCCGAGTCCCAGCCCAATCGCATCTTGGCAGTGATCGGGACGTTCACCGCTTCGATCATGCCTTTTACCAGGTCCCGCGTCTTGTCGTGATCCTTCATCATGGAGGAGCCGCTGCCGGTCTTGACCACCTTCTTCACGGGACACCCCATGTTGATATCGATCGACTGAGCCCCCTTCTCGGCCGCGATTACCGCGGCATCCCGCATCTCCTCCGCAACTCCACCAAACAACTGCACCGCCATCGGCTGCTCGCGGACATCCGTCGCTATCATCTTGTAGGCCACGGCCCGCCCTTCGAGGAGCGATCGGGCGTTGACTAGGTCCGTGGTCACCAGCCCCAAGCCGCCTAAACTCTTCGCAGTTAGGCGAAAAGGCAGGTTCGTATACCCCGCCAAAGGCGACAGGAACAAGTTCGATTCAAGCTCAAGACTACCAATTTTCATTGCAAATTCATCGCCACCAAAGGCATTACCCCTCCCCCTCACAACCACAAACTTTCCACCTGTGGGAGCGTGCTTGTCACGCGATTAGCAACCCAACTAGAAAGAAACCATCTCCGCAACCCCCTCCAACCAGCGATTCCAATCCCTCGACGCCCTACGCGCCGTGGCCTGCTTCCTCGTAATCTGGCAACACGTCTCCGAAAGCCTGCTGCGTCACTCCAACGGCGGACAATGGACCAGCGAGCTCGCCAACTACTTCGACTTCGGGCGAATCGGAGTGGTCGCATTCTTCTGCATCAGCGGATTCGTCATCCCCCGTACCCTCGAGGGCCCACGCCTCGCCGCCCTGCGGTCCTTCGCCATCAATCGCTTCTTTCGCCTCTACCCCATCTACTGGGTTGCGGTGGTCATCGGAATCTACTCCCTTTGGCTGGTTACCGGCCATAAATTGCCGGCCTCAACCATCCTCGCCAACGGTGGCATGATCGCAACCTTCGTCGGAGAGCCCCATATCATGGGCTTGTTCTGGACCCTCGAAGTGGAGCTCGCCTTCTACCTAGCGACCGCTCTCCTCTACCTCGGCTTCGGAAAATACAAATTCCTTTCCGCCATCGCCGGGTTCTCCCTTTCCTACGCTCTCTGGAAGCTCGACCTTCTCAAAGGCTATCAAGGAAACCTGCCAATCCTCGGCTATCTGCTGGCCATCATGTTTGCCGGATCCGCCATGCGATGCATCTACGAGCTAAAGCAGGAACCCCTCTTTTCCCGCTCGGAAAACTGGAAGAAAGCCGCTCGCATCCTTTTCGCCCTCATGGTCTACCTGGTAGCCCAGCCCGTGATCGAGGGAGTAGAAAAGAGCTTCAGCTACCCCGATCCCATGTGGAACCGCTACGGCTGGGGACACACCCTCGGGATGGCGATGTTTGTCCTCTTCTTTTTTCTGCCCAGAACCCCCAGGTGGCTCAGCCTCGCCGGGCGATCCACCTACTCCGTCTACCTCCTGCACGCGATCGTTTTCACCCTCATCGCCCGCTTCTGGCAAACCCAAGAGCTTCCCAAAACGCGGCTCGAGCTCTTCATCCTGCTCACCACCGCTACCACCTTCGGACTGGCGGCCCTCACCTACCGCTACATAGAAAAGCCAAGCATCCGCCTCGGCAAACGCTTGGCCACGAAAAACGGGTAGGAGCGACCTTGGTCGCGAAACTTCGCCAGCCCGCAAGGGTTACCTGCTCCCCGGAGCTAGTGCAGCTCGACGCCCAATTCAGCGAGGGCAATCCCCAGCGAAGGATCCGACGGATGCCCATTGTAGAGCACCGATCCCTCGCGGTCGATCAGCACCATGCGGGGAATCGAGTCGACCATCAGCATCCCGCTCAAGTCGCCCCCGTTCCGGTCAAGCAACCAAGGCACCGACTCCATCCCCTCGCGGTCGCGTATCGAAGTCGCGTTCTTGAGCTGGTCGCGGCGATCCGTGTTGATGCCCGCCACGAAAACGCCCTGCTTGGAAAGCTGTTCCTCCTTCTCCTTCAAGGAAGGCATCAAACGAATGCAGGGCCCGCACCAGCTCGCCCAAAAGTCCACCAACATCACCTCGTCGTCGCCCATCCACTCGCGGAGCGACTTGCTCTCGCCGTCCGCGCTCGCCAGCACCAAGTCCATCGGCACGCGGAAATCCGCCATGGCCGCCTCCTGAGCCGCCTCGCGACGCTGCTGGGCCAACAACTCGCCAATGCCAAAAGCTCCGTTGAAATCCGGCGCCTTCTCGTATGAGCTCACCGCGTACTTCTCGAAAGTCTCCATGTCGCCCGCCCGATAGGCCACCACGCAGCGGAGCACGTCAGCGAACCCCGCCAGCTGCTGAGCCGAGTAAAAATCCCGTCCCACGCCGTAACGAAAATCGTCGCCCGCCGCTTCGATTCGCGGAATCAGGTCAAACATAGCGTTCGCATTCCCCGTCGAAAGGGCACGGATAATCTCCGCCTCCAGTATCCAATCGGACGGCATTCCCGCTTCCTGGGCCGCCGCAAGCTCGCTAGCGAAATCCGATTCCTTATCCTTGGCTAGCTCGATCAATGCATCGTGCTCCTCCTCGCTGGCCGCAAAGCCAACAAGAGCCGACGACACAGCGGCCGCAACTGCCAAAAAACTACGGGTCATTCTGAATAACTTCATATCCCCAAGAACGCCCCAGCAGATAGCCCGCATGCAACCCAATTCCCAGCAGCTCTCAACATTCCCTGCCAATTCCCCACTTTCTCTTTCCTTCGTCGCTACCATGGCCTTCACACCTCCGCACACCTTTCCCCTTGCCCCCGCCTCGACCCCGCTTACCCCTTTGTCCAATCCGATTCACAGATCACAATTCTCACCCTTCACTCCTCCGCCCCGTGCCAGTTACCACCGCCGACAACGTCCGCCAAGCCCTCAAGAAATACTTCGGCCACGACAGCTTCCGTCCCCTGCAAGGCGACATCGTCAACGACGCCCTCAACGGACGCGACGTCTTCGCCCTCCTCCCCACCGGCGGCGGCAAGTCCCTCTGCTACCAGCTGCCCGCCGTCCTCTCCCAAGGCCTCACCGTCGTCATCTCCCCCCTGATCGCCCTCATGAAGGACCAAGTCGACGGCCTCACCGAAAACGGCATCCCCGCCACCTTCCTCAACTCCTCCCTCGCCCAAGGCGAAGCCCGCAAACGCTACGCCAAACTCTTCGCCGGCGAATACCAAGTCCTCTACGTCGCTCCCGAACGCCTCATGCTCGGCGGCTTCCTCGAAGACCTCAAAAAGTGGAACGTCTGCCGCTTCGCCGTCGACGAAGCACACTGCATCTCCGAATGGGGACACGACTTCCGCCCCGAATACCGACAGCTCGCCGAGCTGCGTAAGCGCTTTCCGGATACGCCCTTCATGGCCCTCACCGCCACCGCGACCGACCGCGTGCGCGACGACATCGTCAAGCAGCTCAAGCTCAAGTCCCCCACCAACTACGTCGCCTCCTTCAACCGCCCCAACCTCGCCTACCGCATCGAGCAAAAGCAGGCCGTCTTCCGCCAAATCCTCAAGTTCGTTCAAGCCCGCCCCTTCGACTCCGGCATCATCTACTGCTTCTCCCGCAAGGCCACCGAGCAAACCGCCGACCGCCTCCGCCAAGAAGGCGTCGAAGCCCTCCCTTACCACGCCGGCATGACCCCGCTCCAGCGAGCTAAGAACCAAGAAGCCTTCATCCGCGACGAGGTCAAAGTCGTCTGCGCCACCATCGCCTTCGGCATGGGCATCGACAAGCCCAACGTCCGCTACGTCATCCACCAAGACCTGCCCAAAAACATCGAAGGCTACTACCAGGAAACCGGACGCGCCGGACGCGACGGACTTCCCTCCGACTGCCTCCTCTTCTTCTCCCCCGGCGACGTCGCCAAGCAACTCAACTTCATCGCCGAAAAAGAGCCCCAAGAGCGAGAAGTCGCCAAAGAACAACTACGCCAAATGGTCAACTACGCCGAGTCCTCCCGCTGCCGCCGCGAGGTCCTGCTCGGCTACTTCTCCGAAAGCTGGAGCGAAGGCAACTGCGGCAACTGCGACAACTGCAACTCTCCCAAAGAAACCTTCGACGGCACCATCCCCGCCCAGAAGTTCATGTCCTGCATCTTCCGCGTCTCCCAAGCCTCCGGCTTCGGCGTCGGCATCAACCACATCGTCGACGTCCTGCTCGGCTCCAAGAACGAAAAAGTCCTCAAATGGGGACACCACCGCCTCACCACCTACAACATCGGCGGCGAACACAAACGAGCCGAATGGCAAGCCTTCGGCCGCGAGCTCATCCGCAACGAATACGTCTACCAAGACGCCGAAGCCTACGGAGCCCTCAGCCTCACGCAAAAAGGCAAGTCCGCCCTGCGCGACCGCACGCCCATCAAGCTCACCAAACTCCCCGTATCCGCCAACGCCCTACAACGCGACCGCAACCGCTCCAAAGGCGGCATCGAGTGCAACGAAGACCTCTTCTCCATCCTGCGCAGCCTGCGCAAGGAAATCGCCGACGAACACGGAGTGCCGCCCTACATCGTCTTCTCCGACGTCACCCTCCGCGAGATGGCCCGCTACTTTCCCGCCAACGAGGACAAGCTCTCCGAGATCTCCGGCGTCGGCTACAAGAAGCTCGAAGCCTACGGCGAAGCCTTCCTCGAAGCCATCACCGAATTCATCATCGCCAACCCCGACGCCCCCGAAGAATTCCGGTAGGATCTCACAGAGAAATTTTAACCACAGATTTCTCAGATTTTTTAGGATCTTCTGAAGGTGCTACTATCGCGATCAAGCACCTTCCCAATTCGACTCACAGAAGAATCGAATCCACGTTTTAAATACAATCGATTCTAAACAAATCACCTCTTCAGAAGATCCATCAAAGAAAAAACCTGAGCTATCTGTGGTCAAATAAACACAACCCGATCCCCAACTCCCCATGAATCCCCATAACACAGACCTCACCAAAACGATCATAGGTGCCGCCTACACCGTGCTCAACAAGCTCAAGCCCGGCCTCGACGAAAAGCTCTACGAGCGAGCTCTCGTTATCGAAATAACAAAACAAGGCCTCACTACCCAGCAACAAAAGCAGCACGAAGTCTACTACGACGACCAGCTCATCGGCACCCTCATTCCAGATCTCATCGTCGAAAACACCGTCATCGTAGACCCCAAAGTCGTCAAAGCCTTCACCGACACCCACATCGCCCAAATGCTAGGCTATCTCAATATCACCAACCTAAGCACCGCTCTCCTCCTAAACTTCAAAAACGCTCAACTCGCCATCAAAAGAGTATCCATCTAACCGAAACGTTTTAACCACAGATTCCTCCGATAATCACAGATCGAAGCAAAAATCCCTCTTCAGAAGATCCATAAAAAAATCTGAGCAATCCGTGGTCAAAAAAGGTTCACCCCCAACCTACTTTCTCAACACCACCATATTCCTGCGAAAGTAGTCCTTCTTCGCTTCGCTACCCGCTCCGAAAAAGCTCATCAGCCTCTCCCAATACCGAGAGCAAACGGCCGAAGCCCCTATCAACGGCCCCACCCGCACCGGCTTCCACGAATGTGAATACAATTCGTGCGAGGAAAAACCAACAGTTGTACCCACTTCCACGATACGTTGGGGCGGCATATCCCTCTCGGTAATGCCATACTGCTCTCGAGCCTTGACCGACTCAACCGCATCTGCGTGGCCTTGAGCCGGCTCGTGACAAACCAAAATCCCTCCCACTTTCAAGGCACGAAACGCGCAAGCTAACGCCTCCTTCTCATCGATCGCATGATGCAAGGAATCGTAGAATACAGCCGCATCAAATTCCTTCGAAAAACGAAGAGTTTCATAATCCGAAATCACGAAATCCAAGCTCACCGCCTCATACCTTTCCGCGTTCCTGCGAGCCAGCGCAATCATATCATCGGAGATATCCACTCCCACCACCTCATAGCCAGCCCGACTCAGAAACGCGCTCGTCCATCCCGTCCCGACCCCTAAGTCCAAAATCCGGGCCGGGGCTGGAGGCAACAAGCCCATAATATTGCCCAAATGAATCAGGTACATTCCACAATGGGGATCCGAGAACGGTTTATCGAACGCATGACGCTGTCCCGCCTCACCCAACTTCCTCAGATAATCTTTCTCGCCCGCCTTTGACATCACCTAAACCCATCCTAAAAACGGCCACTAAAGCAATCAACATTTAGCACCGCCCGCGTCACCACGAGATCCTTAAAAACCAAAGCGATCTGTGGTCAAAAACAACACAACCCGTTCACCCATGTCCGACCTTCGCAAACCACGAATCTCCATCCTTTACTGCAGCCAGTGCAACTGGATGCTCCGCGCTGCTTGGCTTGCCCAAGAGCTGCTCAACACCTTCGGCCAGGACCTCGGCGAAGTCGCCCTCCAGCCCGGCACCGGCGGCATCATGGAAATCCGCCTCGACGACGAACTCATATTCTCCCGCAAAGAAGCCGGCCGCTTCCCCGAATCAAAGGAACTCAAACAACTCGTGCGCGACCGTATCGATCCCGACCGCCCCCTCGGCCACAGCGACCGAAAATAAGCAAGCTCCTCACCCAAAAACTTCGTGTCACTTCGTGACCTTCGTGGGCAAAAAACTACCTCACGAAGCCTTCCCAAACGCTCGTATCAAATCCGCTGATACAACCGCTCGGAGTCGCCAAGAACGGACGCTTCACCAAGTTCCCATTCGCCATCAGCAAGTCCAAAGCCTCGTCCACTTCCATCTGCGGCAGCTTTTCCTTCAAGCCCATCTCGCGGTAGTCGCCGCCCGAAACGTTGAAAAGCTTACGCAAGTTCATGTCGTGGGCCGCCAAAGCTTCTTTCAGCTCCGCCTTGCTCGGAGTCACCTCGCGAATCGCGATCTCCTCAAAATCCACGCCCTTTTCTTGGAGCCATTTCTTCGCCTTGCGACAGCCATCGCATCCCTTGTACATGTAAAGCTTGTTCATCAGTCCGCAGCCAAGCGACATCTCCTCGACCACTCAATCCCCTTTTCGCCATGAACTCCCAACTCGAAACTTTCCGCCAACGAATCTGCCAACTGGGAGCCGCCATCCGCGACACCTTGTACGCTCAGCAGCATACTTCGGTAGAGGAACTTTCCGCGGTAGCGGCCCACACCACCGCCGATACCATTTACCAGATCGACAAGGTCAGCGAACAGCTGATCTTGAAATGGCTTGGCGACAACTGGCCTTCCGAATTCCCGGTTCGTCTCGTGATGGAGGGCATCGAGGACGACGAGCGGGTGACCTTTCCCGACAAAATTCCTGACTCGCGCATCGCCTACCAGCTGATCGTCGACCCCATCGACGGTACCCGCGGCATCATGTACGACAAACGCCCCGCCTGGGCTCTGATCGGCCTCGCGCCCCAACCAACAAGCCCCACCTCGCCCAAACTGGAGGACATCACCGTCGCCGCGATGACCGAACTCCCCACCTCAAAACAATACATCTCAGAGCAACTCTCAGCCATCCTTCTTCCCGACGGTAGCACGCGCTTCCATCGCGAAGCCACCAACCTGCTCAACGGCGAAACCCGACAAATCCCACACTCGCCCTCCCGCTCTACCGAGCTCAAGCACGGCTTCGCTTCCGTCGCCAAGTTCTTTCCTCAGGCCAAAGCCGCCCTCGCCCTGTTCGAGGAGGAACTGTTCGCCGCCTTGACCCCGGAATCCGAGCGAGCGGACGCCCTCATCTTCGACGACCAATACATTTCAACCGGTGGGCAGCTCTACGAACTAATAGCCGGCCACGACCGCCTCGTCATCGACATCCGCCCCCTCGCGTTCTCAAAAAACGGATACCCGCAATCCCTCACTTGCCACCCCTACGACCTCTGTACCGCCCTCGTCGCACGAGCCGCCGGAGTCGTCGTTCGGCTAGCTGAGTCGCCAGAGCTCGACATACCCTTCGACACCACGACCACCGTAAACTGGCTCGCCTACGCGAACCAGGAACTGGCCGACAAAATCCATCCTGTAGTCGAACGATTGATACAAAAACACTTTGCTTAAGGGCCGAGATCACCCCTCGCCATCCAGTGGCGGCTTCAGTATAACGTATCGTGAATTCACGACGGAAATCGTGAAAAGAACCTAGCCCTGCAGACCCTGCATTTTCTCAATCCAGCTGCGCCAAGCCTCGGGAGCTTCCGCCTCAAATTCGAGAGCTGCCCCCGAAGCGGGGTGCCTCATCCTCAAACTCCTCGCATGAAGCCCAAACAAGCCATCTGCACGCGCGTCCCCGTACAGCGGGTCTCCCAGAACCGGGCAACCCGACTTTAAAGCATGCAATCGCAGCTGGTGAGTGCGGCCCGTCTTGAGCAACCCTCGCAACCAGCTCACTCCCGAGGCTTCGTCCACACCCAAAACCTGAAAGGTGCTCGCCGCGGGCTTTCCACCGCTCTCCACGTTCGCGTAAACGCCCCTGCCGGATGGGGCAATCTGCGACTCCACCTTTTGGATACGCCGGTCCCAGATTCCTTCAACAAGAAGCCAATATTCCTTGCGCACGGCACGGGACTCGAATTGCGACGCCAGCTGCTTGAGAAATAGTTTCCCCTTGCGAAGGACCACAATGCCGCTCGTCAAGCGATCCAATCGGTGACAACACCATACCTGCCGTCCCACAATTTTCGATACAGCTCTTTCAAGATCTACCTCCCGTTCGCCGCCGCCTTCGCTCAACATTCCCGAGGGCTTGTTCGCCACCACGAAACCAGGTTCGTCTAAGAGGATTTGAGGGAGTGCTGCCATGTCGATTTGAAAGAATCGCAGCCAAGGCGCTTAGCCCACCAATCTCAATCGAATTTTACTTGGAGGAAATCAGATCCGCCTCAACTTCCTTCAAGGCATGACGGATATCGCCGAGCTTGATCGGCTTGGCCAAGAAACCATCCATCCCAGCCTCTTTCGACATCTCCATCGACTCCCCGCGCACGTTCGCCGTGAGGGCGAAGATGTAAGCTCGCTTCGAAGACGATCGATCCCTTTCGATTTGGCGTATGACCCGCGTCGCCTCGAAACCGTCCATCTCGGGCATCTGGCAGTCCATGAAGACCAGGTCGTAGTCGCATTGCTTGACCGCTTCCACCGCCTCCACTCCATTGGCCACCAAGTCTGCGGAATAGCCAAACTTCTTCAGCATCATACGGGCAACCTTCTGGTTGACCGAGTTGTCGTCCGCGACCAGCACCCGCAACGGCAAACGCTGGGCGAATTCCGCATCCGTATCCGTAGCCTTCGCTTCCGATTTCGAGACCTCATCGCGAGACGTTCCTCCGACTGAAGCCAACACATCCAGCAGCGAGGACACCTTGCAAGGCTTGTAGACCCGATGCTCGAAAACGCTCCGGCCTCCCGTTTCCCCGTAGTTGAGCAATTGGACAACCAGCTCCGGCTCGAATCCCAAAGTATCAGAAATCTCGTTACATCCAGCAGCTCCCAGTTTCGCGTCATCTTCGTCCACTAACACGATATCGAATCGTTCTGCCTTGGGACAGTGCTCGATCGACGATATCGCGTGAGCCTTCATCCCCCACCCTTGGCACAGCCTATTGAGATAGCCCCTGAGGACGGAATTCGGCTGCGCGATTAAAATCGTTTTGCCAACAAGTGCTTCCTGTTTCGCATAGATCGGGTCGGCCGAAGCCCCGCCCAATTCCTCGAAAGCGATATCGAAGTGAAAAACAGATCCGCGTCCTATCGAACTTTCCACCCACATTTCTCCGCCCATCAAGTTGGTAAGCTGCTTGCTGATAGATAGCCCCAAACCTGAGCCACCGAACTTCCGAGTCGTCGAGGAATCCACCTGCGAGAAAACCTCAAACAGACGATTCATACGGTCTTCCGGAATCCCGATTCCCGTATCGCGCACCGAGAAGTGAACCTTCCCATCCTTGGGACCATGCACGCAAAGCTCAACTTCGCCCACTTCAGTGAACTTGATCGCGTTGCCCACCAAGTTGACGAGCACCTGGCGCAAACGGGTGATATCGCCGACCACTTCGGCAGGAGTCCCTGGATCTACCCGACAAATCAAATCGACTCCCTTCTCTGCCGCCTTGGAGGCCAAGAGGTCTGCTGCCTCTTCCGCGCACTCGCGCAGGGAGAACGGGGCCATCTCGATTTCAAGCTTTCCGCTCTCTATCTTCGAATAATCTAAAATGTCATTGATGAGGGTGAGCAAGGTGTCGCCGCTCACGCGAATCGTATTCAAGTAGTCCCTCTGATACTCGTCCAATTCGGTCTCCAACAAGAGGCTCGCCATGCCAATCACCCCATTCATGGGAGTCCGTATCTCGTGGCTCATCATCGCCAAGAACGCGCTCTTGGCCCGCGTCGCCTGATACGCTTCGCTCGCCGCCTTCTTCGACTGCTTGACCGCATCGGCCAAGCGAAGGGCTAACGTTTCCGCCTCTTCCTTCTGCTCGATCAAATTCTTCTTGGCCCGATGCTCCGCTGTCACGTCGGAGGCGATGCCGATGTAGCGGGTTACCTCACCTGCCTCGTTGCAGAAGGCCCGGCCGACACTTTTGACGAATGCCTCGCTGCCATCGCCCTTGCGCACGCACAAGACCAAGTCGATATTCTCACCATTCGCTAGGCTGCTGTCGATGGAACGAACCACCCGATTCGTATCGTCAGGATCAATACAATTCATCCAAGAGTGGTAGCTTGGCTTGAAGTTCGCCCGAGAGACTCCATACAGTCCGTAGGTATGCTCGTCCCAAACGAGATCCCCCCGCTTCACGTCCCAATCCCAAATTCCGACATTCGCGCTTTCCATGGCGAGGGCGAAGCGACGCGACACTTCCTCCAGCTCCGCACTCGCACGGCGCTGTTCCGTGATATCGATCTGGATACCGAAAAATCGCTGCGTTCCATCCGCCTTCGAATCGAGCGGCTTTAAATCCAGAGATGCCCAGTAGACGCTCCCATCAGGGCGGACGCCCTCTAGCTCGAGCGAGACCGAATCTCCGATTTCCACGGCTCTCCCCAAGCGCGCCAGGTAGAGCGGGTCGTTTCGCTCCGTCCGCATGTAGGCAAAGGGCTCCGCTTGCTGTAGCTCTTCTAAAGAGGACCCGACCATCCCCAAAAAACCTTCGTTCGCCCATTCAATCTTTCCAGACGCGTCGCAAATGAACAGCCCTTCGCTCGCATTGGTGGCGATCGCGGCAAGAGGCTGAAGCTCCGATAACGCTCGGTCGCCTTCACGGCGGATCTTCGAGAGGCCTTCGCAAAGTTCCGACAGCTCCTCTTCAATTTCCCTTTTACCTTCCGGACCCGCTAAGCCGAAGGTCTTGCGGATCTGCTCGCTCTTGCCCCTTACCGCTCCCAGCAAACTTCGATGATAGGCAAAGAACATCCCGCAAAAGCACCCCCATGTGCACAATACAACCACCAAGACGGCGGAGAAGGCAGACTCCATTCGCTCGGCAACGTTCGATCGGGCAACTCGCCAACCGCTTGCCGTCTCGGATCCGAACTTTGCCGGACCGGATACATAGACCCAACCCTCTCGGTAAGCGACCCCTTCCTGGCTCCGGTAGACGAGGCGAAGGGTGTTCTCCTTGGACAAGGAACCGATAGCCAGGTTCTCGTTCCCCAGGAGACTCCCATCCGTGAGCACTGAATAGAACTCGACCCCCGCTTCCCGCGGAACTTCCGCCCCATCCAGCAATACGCGCAATCGTGCCGTCTCTGCGGATACGATCAGTTTTTTCGCGACGAACTCGCTGCTCAAAAAGCCGAGCATGCTCGTCACTGCCAGAGCAATTACGCTCCAGCGTAGCTGGATTTTGTTGAACTTGGTCATGGGAAGTGGGAGACCGGGCAAGGGATTGATGCTCGCGAGTGAAGCGGCACCTGTAAGTAAACGGCAGCGAACTTGCATACCTGAAAAAGCGGCCTACATTTTTTGTATTCGCGCCTCCTATTTGGCTCGCAATTCGTAACTCTTGATGAATCCTGCCGCATTCTCAAAAACGCCTCCCTCGTACTGAGAACTTTTTGTCAAAATTCGGCAACGGAGGAACGAAAACTCGTCAAACACAGTCTAACGACCGATAGATAAAAGTAATCCTGCTCAACCACCCGTGAAACCGCTCTATTCAACGAAAATGCCATCATTCCATCCCTTGCTCGGCGTAAGGGAGCTGGTCGCATTTGACCTCGAGACTACCGGTCTTCGCTACAAGCAGGAGGAAATCACTCAGATCGCTGGCGTGCGCTTGGGCGGTTCCATCATGAACGTGGAAGACAGCTTTTGCACCTACGTCGACCCCGGCAAGCCGATCCCGGAAGACATCCAGAAGCTCACTCGCGTGCGCGACGAGGACGTCAAAGGCGCCCCCAAGCCCATAGAAGCCCTGCAAGCCTTCTCCGAATGGGTAGGCGACGCGACCCTCTTCGGCCACGACATCTACCGCTTCGACTTCAATTTCATTCGCAAGTACGCACGACAGGATAACGTCGAAACACGGACCGTTCGCTTCATCGATACCATGGATATCTTCGAAGTGATGTGGCCGGACTTCTCCCGCCTGCGCAACTCTCTCGACGACATCGCAGAACGCCTGTCCGCTGGCTTGTCTTCCATGCGAAGGCACGACGCTCAAAGCGATGCCATCCTGCTCGCCCACATCTACCAGCGAATCCAGGATCACCCTGAGCTCGAAAAGCTCAGCACCCGCGTCCCGGTGCACGAGGAAGAGATTCCCGCGCTCCCCGTCGCGAAACGCAAGAAGGCCCAATACGATAAGTCCGAAGCCAAGCGTTTCGACTACCTCGCCTACTCCTTCTAAAGCCAGCGACTTCCGCCGACGGCCGAGGGCGAAATGCCGTCCTAGGATCCCGGATACGCCATCCCCGTATCGGCCTGAAAACCTGCGCTCAACGCAGGACGAGGTCATCATTGCCCCCTCCCTCCGCGCAAACGAAATGCGACCGCCCTCAAGGTCCGGCACGATCAGGAATTCATCGCCGCAACCGATGAGCAAACAAGTTTGACCCCCACTGGGCGAGCGCTTCCAATCGCCCGATGTCCCTCGCTCCCAAACTCGCAAAAGCCGCAAAGGAACTCTGCAAGACAGTCGACCGCCTCACTTTCTCCGAACCTGTGGCCTACGTCTACAACCCGCTTGGGTACGCGTGGAAACCTCACCACAGATACCTCGAAAAGTACGCCAGCAACAAGAAGCGAATCGTCTTCATGGGCATGAATCCGGGTCCCTGGGGCATGTCCCAAACAGGCGTCCCCTTCGGCGAAATCGACGCCGTCAAGAACTGGATGGGCATCGACGAGCCAGTGGACAAGCCTGAACCGGAACACCCCAAGCGCCCCATCGTCGGCTTCGAATGCGAAAAGTCAGAGGTTTCCGGACGTCGCCTCTGGGGCCTCTTCTCCGAACGCTTCCCCAACGCCGAGGACTTCTTCGCCGAGCATTTCGTGCTCAACTACTGCCCGCTCGTCTTCATGGAGGAGAGCTCGCGCAACCGCACCCCCGACAAGCTGCCCGCATCCGAGAGCGCCCCCCTCTTCGCAGCCTGCAACCTGCACCTGCGCCGCTGCATCGAAATCCTGCAGCCCGAATGGATCGTCGGAGTTGGCGGCTTCGCCCAGGCCCAAGCAAAAGAGGCTCTCGCCGGACTGGACCTGAAGCACGGGAAAGTCCTGCACCCATCCCCCGCGAGCCCCGCCGCAAACCGCGGCTGGTCAGCCGCCGCCTCGAAGCAGCTGCTCGCCCAAGGTATTTGGAGCGATCAATAGCGCTGCACGGAAACAAAAAAGCCACCGCGCAATCACGGTGGCCGAAATCAAAATCCGCTCCAGATTGCGGAATATCAACTACTTGCTCCAATCGATACCGTCGAAGTTCGAGCGGTAGGAGTCGCTGAAGCAATTGCGAGGAGCATCGCCCTTTCCGTTTTGCCCTCCCGTTGCCGTGGAGGTCGACGACTTCGCTGGCGCTGCATTTGTGCTAGTAGTTGAGCTGCTCTTCTTTTCGTCTGCCATTGTAGTGATAATGGGTTAAAGCGCCGGATAAATGAAACGGCACCTTCGCTGTCAATTCCATTCTATCGACCGGAAACCACGGGGCAAAAGCCGATTTGAATCCAATCGCCCCTCCCAATCGTACTCCTAGTTGAAGGCAGATCGCTCGACCGAATTAGCGAACAGAATAACGGATCGAACTTACTGGCAAGACTGCCCGCAGCCTTGCGGCTTCGCGAAAGGCAACACTTCCGCAGCACGAATTTGGGAGCTCGGACAATCGTCCCTAGAGGAGGCTCCCGACCATGCCGAACTCGCGAGAGGCTGGGCTTCACGAAGCTCAGGCGAGCGGCAAAACGAAAGCGGCGAGGGAAAGCCCCGCTCTCGCCGTCGATCAGGCCGCCAAGCGCACCGCTTGGCGGCTTCTGCGTCAAATGCCTCCGGCAATCGGAATAAACCGCAAACCGTTTGCCTCTCTACAGGAAACAAGCACATCTTAGCCCCCAATCGCCCATGAAACATCAACTTGCCACCCTCGCGGCCCTCGCGCTCGCTACAACAACTTTCCTCATGGCCTCAAAAGACGACAAGACAAACGCACCTTCCACCCAACAAACGCCCGAGGAACTCGCAGCCTGCGCCGTTCCCTCCGAGGCCCAGACCACCGCCTTGGAAGCCTTTAAGAAGACGGACTCCGAGTGGAAAAAGCTGCTCGACCACAACCAGTACCGCGTACTGCGCGAGCAAGGCACCGAACCGCCCTTCCGCAACCAGTACTGGAACAACAAGGACAAGGGCGTCTACCTTTGCGCGGGTTGCCAGGTTCCCCTTTTCGCCAGCGCCCAAAAGTTCGATTCCGGCACCGGATGGCCCAGCTTCTGGGATTCCATCGAAGTCAAGAACGTCGGCGAAACCGTGGACACCAGTCACGGCATGACCCGTACCGAAGTGCACTGCAACCGCTGCGGCGGGCACCTCGGCCACGTCTTCCCCGACGGCCCTCGCCCCACTCGCCTGCGCTACTGCATCAATTCCGCTTCCCTGGAGTTCGTCGCCAAAGCCGACCTGGAAGACCGCCAGCTCGCAGCCTACGCCAAACACGCCAAGTAGCCACAGCAAGGCCTTCGCGCTCCGCAAACGACTGGACATCGGACTGGCTTGCTAGAAGCTGGCCCCATGTCAGCGTCACTTCAGAAGCTACTCACCGAACAAGCTCCCAACACCTCCGGCCTGCATGAAGCCATGGCCCTCCATACCGAGGCCATCTTCAAGGAGTTCAATGGCATCTTGCCGCTCTTCCTCGGCAAGCGCGAAGGCGGCCCCTTCGTAAACCTGACCCTGCCCAACTCGGTGACCGAGAGCAGCGAAGCTCTCCTGCAAACCATCTGCGACCTCATCTGGGTCTACAAGCTACGGGTCATCTCATTCGTATCCGCAATTCGGATGCCAAACGAAGAAACCGGCCAACACGAAATGAGCGCCGTGCTGATTACAGCTGACAAGGCCCATGCCTACTTTCAGCTTCCCTGGAAGCTCACGTTCGACGAAAACCAAGACATCACCGCCGCCCAGCGTTCCACTGCCGCCAGCGACCTGATTCCCCGCGAAATCTGGAGCCAGCTTTTCGCATCCAAGGTCACTCCCGACAACCGGACCATCTCCTACGATCGCCTGATCGAGCGGTTCGGCAGCGCCGACGAGCTTCCCCAACCTTAGTCAGCGAAAACGCGTGCCCATCTTTCGACTACGAGAAGATCCGATTTTTCCCGATCCGGAACTCGCGGAGGAAGAGGGCATCATCGCGATCGGCGGCGACCTCAGCCCCGAGCGCCTCGTTGCCGCCTATTCCTGCGGCATCTTCCCGTGGTATTCGGAGGGCGATCCCATCCTGTGGTTTTCTCCCGACCCGCGCATGGTCCTCTATCCGCAAAACTTCAAGCGCAGCAAAACGCTTTCCCGCTTGGTCCGCTCTGGCAAATACGAGCTGCGCATCGACCACGACTTTCCTAGCGTCATCGCCAACTGCGCAAAGATTCCACGCCCTGGACAGGACGGCACTTGGATCACTGGCGACATGCAGGAGGCCTACGTCCGCCTGCACCACCTTGGCCTCGCCCACTCCTTCGAAACCTACCAGGAGGGCAAACTCGTTGGCGGACTCTACGGCGTCTCGCTCGGAAACGCATTCTTTGGAGAATCGATGTTCCACCATGCCCGCGACGCCTCCAAATTCGCCTTCCATGCGCTCGTCGAATTCGCCCTCGAAAACCGTTTCGACTTCATCGACGCCCAGCAACCGACCAAGCACCTACGCAGCCTCGGCGCCCAAGAAGTCCCCCGCAGCGCTTTCCTGAAAGAGCTCGCTGCCTCCCAGCGCCACCCCACTCTCCAATCCAGGTGGGTCACCGCCCGCAGCTAATTTCCTCCACCCCTTCTCACCGTGATTTTCCTCATCGCCGTCTCTCTGATCTGGGCCTTCTCTTTCGGCATTATGGGCCGACTCACCGGACTCGATTCGACCTTCGTAGCCACGATCCGCCTCTCCATCGCCTTCCTCTGCTTCCTCCCCTTCTTCCGTTACCGCAAGCTGCAAGGCAAGGAGGCCATTCAACTCTTCGGTATCGGAGCCCTCCAGTTCGGCGTCATGTACGTAAGCTACATCAAGGCCTACGCCTTCCTGCCATCGCACCTCGTCGCCCTGTTTTCCGTTCTCACCCCGCTCTATATCGTCGTTGCCCACGAGTTGGCAAAACGCCGTTGGAGCTGGGCTCTTCTCGCTTGCGCCGCCCTATCCATCGCCGGCGCTTCGGTCATCAAATTCAGCCAAGCGCCCGAGGGATCGTTCTGGATCGGCTTCGGTTTGATGCAGATCGCCAACATCGCCTTCGGCCTCGGACAACTCCTCTACCGCTCCTGGAAACATCGACGTAGCGATATCGCCGATAGCGAGGCGATGGCCGCGCTTCTCGCCGGCGGGGCAGTTCTCTCCCTGCTCGGATTCGCTCTGTTCGGCGACGCCAGCAAAACCGCGCCCAGCCCCGAACAGTGGTACGTCCTGCTCTACCTTGGAGCGATCGCCTCCGGTCTCGGCTTCTTCTGGTGGAACAAAGGCGCGGCGCTCAGCTCACCGGGCGTGCTCGCCGCATGCAACAATGCCGTGGTACCGCTCGCCATGGCCGCGTCCCTCTTCGTCTTTGGCGAAGCCAAAAACATTACCACCGACTCCATACTCAAACTATCCATCGGAGCGACCCTCATCTTTGCCGCGATCGTTTGGGGCAAGCGGCTCTCCAAAAACTGAATACAGCAAGGATTCACCTTTAGCCTATTCCCTAGAGCAAAAAAAGCGACGCAGGCCGAAGCCCACGCCGCCAACTACCTGCTAGGTAATTTTTTTTGGATACGCTACCAGCTGTAGCGGGCTCCTACGCTGAGTTGACGCCCGCGCCCGGGCGTTCCTGGAATCTCTTGAAAATCATCCTCCCACAAGTTCTCGACCGCCGCGTTCAACTCGAGCCCCTCCATTTCAGGCACCGCATAGTAAACACCAAGATGCGTGAAGAATGCAGCGTCGTCGCCCTCTCGCAAAACGTTGTCCGCCTGGTCGCGGTACTCGTTGTCGACGCGGATCTGGATCTGTTCCGTAGCGCTCCAAACCGCCGCCGCAGTGAGACGAAGCTTCGCATAGTTCAGCGCGTAGAAGCTGGCGTCTACCGACGGATCGCCGTAGTCCTCATCCTTGTCCAGAAGCGTAGCGCTCGCTAGCAGCTCCAATTGGCCAATCCGCTTCGAACCGATCACTTCCAAGCCAAAGGTGTCGATATCCACGTTCTTGGCGGAACGGGCGCTGGTTGCCCCAAAAGAATAAGTCCAGTCAACCAAGTCCGCATCTTCGCGAACGAACGCCGCCGCCTTCACGCTCCAATCGGATCGCTTCACGGTCGCGCCCACTTCCACGTTGCGCGAAACCTCACGCTCGAGGTTGGGATTGCTTGCAAACAACCCACCGGTTGCTCCACCAACCGCGGTGTATCCGGAAACCTGTGACGCTTGCGAAAACGACAAATAGTAGCTATCGTCCCCGTTCGTCCAAGACAGGTCCGCGATCGGCGACACTTCCGAAGCATCACGATTAGTGTCGTCGTAGCTGAGGCCCGCTCGCAGACTCAAACGTCGCTCACCATTTTCCGACAACAGAAACTCCGGCAAGATCGAAACCTTCGCGTAATCGCGGCTGGTAAAATTGTTCTCCAGATTCGTCGATTCGATTTCGTCCGTTGCCAGCTGGACCATGTAGTTGAGTTTCAATACATCGCTCAACGCCTGCACTCCGTTGAGAGCAGCGGAGCTTACTTCCGTCTGGTGAACGAACGAACGGTCGGCCAGCGAAGCGCGGTTGAAGAGATAGTGGTCGTGGTGGCGACGATGATACACGGTAGCTTCCCATGAACTTTCCGGGCCATAGCTCTGAGAATGGTTAAACAGGAACAAGCTCGTACGCACTTCGTCCGACTCGTTCGAGCCGTAGGGAGCCGCATAAAGCTCCGGCCACGCAAGATACTTGGACTGATAGCCCGCAAAGAAATCCGTTTGCGTGCTCTCGCCTACTCGTTGGACACGACCGCTATAGCGAACGAAGTTATGATCTCCATTTTCGATAGAACCCGCAGACTCGGAACGGGACAGCTCCACTTCCGCTCCCCAAACCGCAGCGTCTTCTATCGAGAACAAAGTCCCCTGGTGCAATCGCTGGTAGTTTAAGCTGTTGTCTCCAAATCCCGCTGCAGCGCTGCCACCCGGAGAGATTTCCGTCCAAGAGTAGTCCACCGTACCTACTGTGCTGTTGAAACCAGCGAAGGCGTTGTCACCCGCAACCAAAAGTCCCGGGCCTTCCAACATCTCCGGGGCGATCGGAATTTCCGCGAAATAGTGGCCGGTTTGAGGATCTAGCAAAGTCGCCGCGCCGACACGAAAACCCGTGTTCTCGAAAATTCCGCCACGGATGCTCACGTCCCCTTGAGCCTCCGCGATGTTGCGCACCTGCAAGTCAAACTGCGGATTCAGCTCCAATCGCGAAACCGGAGCGCCATAAGTCGACGCAGGCTCAACCGTCGCAGTATGCGAACTGGTTACGTAAAGCTCTGGAAGCTCCACCGAATAAGCCGGATCTTCCTGAGCCTGGGCGGCGGCAGCGCCTACTCCCGACAAAATCGCCAAAAAGGCAGCTTTCGAGTAACGATTCGATTGCGATACTGAGATCATAAGATCTTCGAAAGATATCAAACTCGCCCATTAGTAAACATAAAAATGCTTTTACTTAACAACCACCCTTACCGTTCGACTCAGCTGCCAACGAGCTCACGCAGCTGCTCAGCATGGGCAGCCGAGTCCACCTTCTCGACGACGCCCAGAACCTTGCCACCGGGCTCGATCAGATAGGCGGAGCGGGTAGGCCCCAGGAAGGTCTTTCCGTACATCTTCTTTTCCACCAGCGACTGGGTCGCCTTGGCGAAAGCGTGCTCCGGATCGGAGACCAAGGGAAAGGAGAGCTCATGCTTGCTAGCGTACTTCAGGTGCGAGCCCGGGGTATCCTTGCTCAAAGCGATTATGCCAAAACCCGCCGTATCCAATTCCTTTGCAACAACTTGCAATTGCTTCGCTTGCTTGTCGCAGCTGCTCGTGTTGTTGCGCATGTAGACCGAGACAACGGTGGGACGCGTAATGAGCTCGGAAAAGCTGCCCTCCCTTTTCTCGCCGTTCTCCACGAAGCGAACGGGAAAGTTCAAGTCGATCGTATCGTTAACATCAATCATAGCAAAAGTTAGCGTGACGGGGCTTTTCTCTCGAAGAAACAAGCGGTCGCCAAGGCGAGCAGCAGAATAAGGTTCTGTCCGATTTTCAGCATGTAGTCGCCCCCAGTCTGCAAGCGATTCTCTCCAAAACAGCCGCAATCCATTTCCAAGCCTCTCGCCAGTCCTTGAGCCACCAGGACTATAAATAAGAGAAGCATAAAAAACGTTAACAATGCTGCTCCTTGGCGCCACCACCCAGAGATCAGGCAGAGGGCCACCAACAATTCCAGCGCGGGAGCAAAAAACGCCAAGGCAAGAGCGACGTCGTAGGAGAAGACCTCATAGGTCAGCAAAGACGTGAGGAAGGCTTCCGGATCCACCACCTTGACCACAGCGGCGACCCCGAAAAAGAGCCCTACCACTGCGTACAGGATCCAGCTGAATATTTTGGGACTCATCGTTCTCCCTCCACTTTCGCCACCCCAGCCTCGAGCAGCGCTTCCCAGCCACCCCGCAATGCATAGATTTCATCCGCGCCCAGCTCTTCCCTCAACCGTTCGGCAACGTGGTGAGAGCGCAGGCAAGATTGGCTGGAGCAATAGACGACGATCGGCATCCCTGGAAGCCACCTCTCCAGCAAGGGCACGAAGCCCGCGTCCCAATTCTCCTCGTTCAGGAGCATGGCGCCCTGCAGGTGGGCCGCCTCGAAATCCGCATCCGTTCGAGCGTCTATCCAAAGCGCGCCGTCCAGCGAGCGGGCCGCCACTAGGTCGATCTCGTACGCTGACGCATTGGCTGGCAACAACTCCGGACGTGCCAGGTAACTGACCGCTCCCAAAACCACGGCGAGCGCCAGAATAGCAAGAGACTGCCACAAGGCTTGCTTCATCCGCGACATCAAGCCGAGCCGCGGCAGCCGAGTCCAGCGCAGAACGGCCAGCCCTCCGTTTTTTCAGACAAAGCTTTCTACTCCTTCGAATCCCGCTCTTCCGGGTCGACTTCCAGGTTGGCAACATCTTCGTCGCTCATTTCGCCCGCTGCATTTCGCTTGTCCTCCAGCAATTGGATAATAGCGGGGTTCCAAATGCCTAGCTTCTGGGCTTGGGCAAGCTGCTGGGCCTCGCCGAGCGCTCCATCCGCGCTCGCCTCCGAAACCTGCCAGCGAGCAAAGCCATGCCTGACCATCGCGGCATTCACGTACTCGCCGCCCAGCGTGCGAACCTCGGCGCTCATCAACTCTGCAGAAGCCACCGAAACGGGCTTTACCGAAACACGCTTGCCGCGGAGCGATTCCTCGAGGAACGCAAAAATCTTCTCGTCGAGCATTTCGGCCTCCGTGGCCGGCGAGATACCGAAAAGTTTCACCACCACCGGTCGCCCGCCTCCAAAATCGATGGCTAAGGCGTCCTTCTGCAAAATGTCCTTAACCACTCCCTCCCGATCCTTCTCGTCCGACTTCTTGTTGAGGAGAAAGTACATCGCGAGGATCACGATAGCAACGACGACGAGGATGGGAACGATTGTCATAAGGCGTGGGGATGGGGAATATCGCTACTGCTAACACTGTGACCATCAAGGGGTTTCCAGCAAGGCAATAATACAAGCAGTAATACGGCAAGTTGAAGTATTTCTTTACAATCGCAGCCAATTCACTCTCTCCGCCCACTCCTTGACAATTTATTTGAATACGATTCCCGCCCACATTACAGCAAAAGGAAATGATCGAGGCCGAACACATCACTAGCCTGCAGAACCCACGAGTGAAAAACCTCGTGAAGCTTCGCGACCGACGCGCCCGCAACCAACAAGGCGTCTTCATCGCCGAAGGCTACCGAGCCATTTCCCGAGCTCTCGAAAAAGACGTCGTGCCTCAAGAGGTCTACTTCTGCACCGACTGCTTTCTCGGCGAAAACGAGGACGCGCTGCTCGCCCAGGCGCAAGCTCGCGGGGCAACTCTCTTCGAACTCTCCAAACACGCCTTCGAAAAAGTCGCCTACCGCGATCGCCCCGAGGGACTGCTCGCAGTCATCGAACAATGGAACTACACGCTCGACGACCTGAAGCTCTCCAGCCCGCCCTTCTTGCTCATTGTCGAATCCATCGAAAAGCCCGGCAACCTCGGCACCATCCTGCGCTCCGCCGACGCCGCTGGAGTCGACGCTGTCATCTGCTGCGACTCCGTGACCGACCTCTTCAATCCCAACGCTGTCCGCTCCTCCACCGGCGTGCTCTTTTCCATGCCAACCGTATCGGCCAGCACCGATGAGGTGATCGAATGGATACGAGCCAAGGGCATCCGTACCGCTGCCACCACTCCACACACCAACGTTCTCTACACCGATACCGACCTCCGCGGACCGCTCGCCATCGTTATGGGCTCCGAGCAATTCGGACTCTCCGAAAAATGGCTCAACAACTGCGACACCAAGGTCCTTATCCCCATGGCCGGACAAGCCGACTCCCTCAACGTCGCCATGGCTACCCTCATCACCCTCTTCGAAGCTGTCCGGCAACGCGGGTAGGAGCGAGCTTGCTCGCGATCCACCGCCCCCCCTCAAGTGAACCTCTCCCGCCTCCAGAAAAACTTCGAAACGCTCGCTGCAGAAGACCCGCTCTGGACCGTGCTTTCCGACAAGTCCAAGAAAGGCGGCAAGTGGGACACCTCAGAATTCTTCCAGTCCGGCGAAGACTGCATCCGCGGACTCCAAGAACGCCTCGAGCGTATCGGCATTCCAATGACAGGCGAGACCGCGCTCGACTTCGGATGCGGAGTGGGACGCTTGACTTACCCGCTTTCCCGCCGATTCGAGCACGCCATCGGCATCGATATCTCCGAGTCCATGATCTCGGCTGCCCGAGAAAACTCAGATCGCGGCAAGAACTGTAGCTTCCTACTGAATACAAGCAATTCCTTGCCGGCCCTCTCGGACGCTAGTATCGATTTTGCCTACTCCGACATCGTCTTCCAGCACATCGCCCCCCGCTACACCAAACACTATCTTTTGGAAATCTCACGGGCCCTAAAACCGGGCGGCATCCTCGTCTTTCAGCTCCCCAGCCACCTCTTGCAGGGCAATCCGATACGCAAGCAGTTGCAATACAAGCTCAAAGCCTTCCTGCAAGCGATCGGACTCGGCTCAGCCTACTTCGAGATGAACGCCATCCGCCGCGAGGCGCTCATCCAATTCCTCCAAAGCAAAACGGAACTCGCCCACGTCCAAGATTGGGACTACCCCGCCGCAGGGCCCAATTGGCAAAGCTACCTCTACGTCTTCCGAAAGAGGTAGAGCCCGCCATCCTACCAGCCATGGGCCTCAGCGAAACGCCCGCCAGAGCAAACCACGCCGCGGGGCGAGCGCCCACGCAAGCAGGAACATCCCGAAGATCACCGTGCTGATCGCCCCCGCGGTCGAGATGTCTAGCCACAAGGCGAAGTGCATTCCCAAGAGCGAGCCCAAGAGAGCGATCACGAGTGTGATTCCTAAGATCACCGGCAAGCGGTCCGAAAGCAACGACGCGGTGGTTCCCGGAAAAATCAGCATCGCAATCACTAGTACCGCCCCGACCGCCTCGAAGGAGCTCACCACCACAATGGCTAGCAGCGACATCAACGCATGATGTACCACAGCGGGATTCATCCCCATCGATCGTGCTAAACCAGGATCGAAAGAACTCACCACCAGGGGCCGATAAAAAAGTATCACTAATCCAACGACAAGAAGCGACACGACTCCCATGCGCAAGACGGACCCAGGTGCCTCGAACAAACCGAAAACGGAACTGAGCGGCTCGAGCGTCACATGCTCGATCTCGCCGTAAAGCACGCAGTCCGTATCCAAATCGACGTTCTCGCCATAGATGGAAACCAAGACCACCCCGATCGCAAAAAGCGTCGTGAAGACGATCCCCAGCGCCGCGTCCGTCTTGATGCGCGACTTCTGGTGAATCACTTCGATCAGCCCCGTCGTCAGCACGCCGGCTCCCACCGCCCCGAGAAACATCGGCAGAGTGTCACGGCTTTGCGAAACCAAGAATGCGATCACAAGCCCGGGCAATACGCTGTGACTGATGGCGTCCCCCACCAGAGCCATGCGCCGCCAAACAATAAAGGTCCCCAAGAAACCGCAAGCCGCTGTAACGAAGAACCCCATCAAAAAGATCCAAATAAACGGATCCAAGAAGTCGGTCCACGGTTCGACGAAGACTTGTTCGAAGGAAAACTCAGGAATCAACTGCGACCAAATTGACATCGTATCCACTCACTCCTTACTGGTTCGGCATACGGTATCCCGTCGCCTTCTCCCCTTGATTGCCCTGCGTCAGGGAACGCTGCAGATCCGCGAGGCTCGGGATCAGCTTTCCATGCGGATCCTCGGCCGGATAGTCTAGCAAACGCTCGAGTCGGCGCACCGTTTCTTCGCCCAACACATGCTCGATGACCTCCGCGTCGTCGTGCACATGATCCGGTTCGTACTCGGCTTGGTTCGTCAAATAGAGTTCCCACAAGCGGTGGTTTCGCACCACCGCGCAAGCCCTCAGCCAGCCATCCGGATTTAGGAAAGCGAAGGTCCTACCCTCAATCTCCTTCACGTCGCAAACGCCCGTTGCCTTGAGCTTCTGCAGCCTGCGAAAAGTCTCCTCCATGGTCTCGTTCAACCTAGAAGCCAGGTCCTTCACGTTAACCCCTTCGCCTGCAAAGCCCTTGCTTTCGCGCACATGGTAGATTGCCTTCAACGTATTCTCGTTCTCGATACGCTTTTGACCGCTGCGACGCTTTCTCCAGCGCGACACCAACCCGTGCTTGGGCGAGAAGAGGAAACTCAAAGTAAACACCGTGCTCGCCGCCAAGACCATGAGCGGCCCCGTCGGGAGACTGTTGCCCAGAAAGGAAAAGAACGCTCCCAAGACCCCTGAGAGCACCCCGAAAACGCTCGCCAGAATAAGCATGCGATTCATGCGGTCCGTCAGCAAGTAAGCCGAGGCCGCCGGTATCACCAACATCGCCGAGACCAGCACCGCTCCAACCGCCTGCAAGGACACCACCACCGTAAAGGCGAGCAACATCATCAACAGGAAATTGAAAACGCCCGCCGGCAATCCAAGCGATCGAGCGAAGCCAAGGTCGAAGCTTCCCACCAGAAACTGACGGTAGAACAACAAGACCATCACCACCGCCGCCACGGCGACTCCTCCGATCATCCACACCTCGGTCGCCGACAACGCTGCCGCTTGGCCGAAGAGAAACTTGTCCACTCCAGATTGAGTTCCCGTCGGAAGCTTCTGTATCCGGTTCATCAGGACAATACCCACTCCGTAAAACCCAGCTAACACCATCCCCAAGGAACTGTCTTCCTTGATGTGCGTGGTTTTTTTGACGAGATTCACCATCACCGTTCCCAAAACGCCGGCGACCGTTGCGCCCACAAAGATAGCGAACGGATCCTTTTCCCCAGCCACCAGGTAGCCTACCGCGACTCCGGGCAGCACCGCATGGGACAAGGTATCGCCAAAGAGCGAGAGCTTGCGCACCACGATAAAGCTTCCCAGCAGCCCGCAGCTGATACCGAGGAAGACCGAGCCCAGCAAGGCAGTCCGTACCACCTCGTCCCGCATGCTAAAGAAGCGAAAGACTTGCTCCCAGACATCCGTCTCCTGCAAATCGCTGATCCGCGCCGCCTCCGTCGAAGCGCAAAAAAGCAGGCCCAGCGCCACCGCTAAGAAGAGGCGTAGGGCCGGCGCTCGCCTACGGCCTTGAGCGCAAGCGAAAGACGCCACTCCCCGAAAACCGCTCCAACTCGCACGTCCCCCACTCACAGCTACTCCTTCCCCACGCGATTCGCCACCTCGGAGAGAATCGTCAAACGTCCGCCGTAGGTCTTCTGCAGCAACTCCTGCGTAAACACCTCTTTCGTCGGACCGAACGCCACCAGGCGCATGTTAAGCAACATCAGCATGTCGAAGTAAGTCTGAGCCGTCGGCAGGTCGTGGTGCACGACTAAGATCGTCTTGCCTCGGCTCTTTAGCTCCCGCAGCAATTCGATGATCGCCGCCTCCGTGGCTGCGTCCACCCCTACGAACGGCTCGTCCATCAAATAGAGATCGCTCTCCTGGGCCAAGGCCCGGGCCAAGAAAACGCGCTGCTGCTGGCCGCCGGAAAGGTTGGAAATCTGCCGCTTGGCGTAGGGCAGCATTCCGACCTTGTCCAGGCAGGCTTCCGCGATTTCCCGATCCGCCTTGCTCACCCTGCCCATCAGGCCCAAGCGGCCGTAGCGCCCCATCAATACCACGTCCATCACGTTGACGGGAAAGTCCCAGTCGACCGACTCCCGCTGCGGCACGTAGCCTACTCGCCTCGCTTCCTTGGCGAAGGTATCCCCAAAGACCTTAACCCAGCCGCCCGTCGTCGGCACGATCCCCATAATCGCCTTGATCAGGGTCGACTTGCCCGCTCCGTTCGGCCCCACGATGCCTACCAACTTGCCCTGAGGCACCTGCACGTCCACACCATAGAGCACGGGACGCTTGTCGTAGGCGACCGTCAGATCGTGCGTTTCCAGCGGAATTTCTTGCATAGTCCTTCCGCTCTAGAAGCAAGGACCTAGTCAAGCAAGCTTAGTTTGAAAGCTAAACAAGTATAATTTTGAATAATCAAAATCAGTAAACCGGGGACAGCTCTGGCAGATTGACTCAATCGCGCGAAGCGCTCCACCGTCCCTCTATCACAGAACCTTCGACTCGGAACACGTTCCACAACCCTCTCGCAACAAACTATCTATGGCTAAAGTAACCTTGGTCGCCCGCTACTTGCTAGCACTCATGATGGTCGTTTTCGGCCTCAACAAGTTCCTCAACTTCATGCCCGCGCCAGAGCTTTCCGGAGACGCCGCCGCCTTCATGGGCACCATGGTCGGCTCCTTCATCTGGCCTACCCTCGGCATTCTCTACATTGCCGGCGGACTGCTGCTGGCCGCCAACAAAGCCGTCGGACTCGCCACCATCCTGCTCGCGCCCGCCGCCTTCAGCGCCTTGATGTTTCACATCACCCTCGATCCCGCCAACCTGCCGCCCGCCATCGTCTTCGTGGTCTTGCTCGCCCTCGTCATGGTCGGCAACGCCTCCAAGTACCGCTCGCTTTTGAGCTGATCCCAGATTTTCTCCACAAAAGCCCCGTCACCCAAAAAATTGGCGGGGCTTTTGCATAGCCTGACGCTTTCGCTTGCCCCAAACCGCTCCTCCTAGAATCTATCGCGCCACACCAAGCCATGCCATCCTTCGAACAACAAATAAACACCGGCCTCGAAAAGGTGGACCGGGACATCGACCATCTTCTCACCTGCGCTCGCGAGGTGCTCGAGGAAATCGGCGAAGCCGAACTCTCCCCTCTGCTCGTTCGCGAGAATCCTAGCGCCAACCAGGTGCCCGCCGAAAAGACGGCTCAGGTCCTCTCCATCGCCTTCCAGATCATGAATCTGGTCGAGGAAAACGCCGCCAACCAAGCGGGCCGCCGTCGCGAAACCGAGGGCCATACCGCTTCCGACACCGGCTCTTGGGGCTACTGGCTGAAGCGCATCGCCGAAACCCATCCCACCAAAGGCGAGCTGCTCGAGACCATCCGCCGCTCCACCGTGTTTCCCGTCCTCACCGGGCACCCGACCGAAGCCAAACGCCCCTCCGTCCTCGCCGCCCACCGCAAGCTCTACGAACTGCTGGTCGAGCTCGAGAACGACATGTACACCCCGATCGAGCGAGAGGAGTTCCGCGACCGCATCAAGGCCATCATCGAGCTGATCTGGCGCTCCGGCGAAATCCTCGTCGAAAAGCCCGACGTCGCCTCCGAGCGAGACAACATCCTCAACTACCTCACCCAAAAATTCCCCGTCGCCATCGAAATCTCGGACGCGCGCTTCCGGGCCGCCATGTCCCAGGCGGGCATCGAATGGGACGAGTCGGACGTCAACTCCTACCCACGCATCCACCTCGGCAGCTGGGTAGGCGGCGACCGCGACGGACACCCCTTCGTCACCGCTGAGGTCACCGCGGAAACCTTTGCCCAACTCCGCTCGGCCGCCCTCTCAACCCTCGCCAAGAAGCTCAAGCAGCTCGGCAAGGACATGGCCCTTTCCCAACTCTTCCAATCTCCTCCAGCCTATCTGCTGGAACGCATCTCCCAGCTCGATCCCAAGTGCCTCAATCCCGGCGACATCGAAGAACCCTGGAAACGCTTCGCTGAACTCGTGCGCGAAAACCTTCCTCGCGGCAAGAAGGCAGACAAAGGCTACAAGCAGCCCAGCGAAGTCATCGCCGACCTGCAAATCCTGCAACGCTCGCTCGCCGATTCCGGAGCCCAGCGCCTGGCCAACCTCTACGTACGGCCCATTATCCGCTTTTTGGATACCTTCGGCTTCCACATGGCCGCCCTCGATATCCGCCAAAACTCCGGCTACCACGACCGAGCCATGTCCCAGCTCCTCGTCGCCGCCGGAGTCGAAGACGGAGAGAACTTTGCCGATTGGAGCGAAGAGCGACGCGTCGCCTTCCTTTCCGAGGAGCTCACCCGCGCCCGCCCCTTCGCCCAAGACCACGAGCACATGGAGCCGGAAGTCCGCGAAGCCGTCGGCGCCCTCAAGGAAGTGGCCAACCAAATCCGCGACTACGGACGCGCCGGAGTCGGCCAAGCCATCATCAGCATGACCCGCTCCCTCTCGGACCTGCTCGTGCTCTACACCCTCTGCCGCGAAGCCGGTCTCACTCGCATGACCGACAAGGGCAACATCTGCCTGGTCCCCATTTCGCCGCTCTTCGAAACCCTCGATGACCTCGAGAACTCCGAAGCCATCATGGACGCCTTCCTGGCCCACCCCATGACGCAAGCCAGCCTGCCTTGGCAACAACGAGCCCTCGACGAAGGCTTCGCCAACTACGGCGTGCCCAGCCCTTGTCCCGACACCCCGCTCATCCAAGAGGCCATGCTCGGCTACTCGGACTCCAACAAAGACTCCGGCATCATCGCCAGCCAATGGGGCCTCTACAATGCCCAGACCCGCCTCATCGCCCTCGGCGAAAAATACGGCGTCAAAATTCGCTTCTTCCACGGACGCGGCGGTACCGTAAGCCGCGGAGCCGGCCCGACCCACCGCTTCCTCGAAGCCCTTCCCGAAGGCTCCCTCGCCCCCGGTTCGCGCGTGACCGAACAGGGCGAAATCATCGCCCAAAAGTACGGGAACTTCCTAACCGCCGCCCGCAACTTGGAGCTCCTCGTGGCCGGGTCCGTCGGTTCCCAGCTGGCAGAAAGCCACAATACGCCAACTCCAGAGCTGGCGGAGGCCATGTCATTCCTTTCCGAATACAGCGCCAAGACTTACCGAGGACTCCTGCAAGAAGACGACTTCCTCACCTTCTACCGCACCGCTACGCCAATCGACGCCCTCGAGCAAAGCCGCATCGGCTCCCGCCCCTCGCGTCGCAGCGGCAAGCCCAGCCTCAAGGACCTGCGAGCCATTCCCTGGGTATTCAGCTGGAACCAATCCCGCTTCTACATGCCAGGGTGGTACGGCGTAGGCAGCTCCATCGCCGCCCTCAAAAGCGAAAAGCCCGAACTCTTCGCAGCCCTCAAGAAGAGCGCCAAGACATGGCCCTTCCTTCGCTACGTGCTCTACAACGTGGAGAACAGCGTCGAAAGCGCCAACCGATCCATAATGGACTCGTACGCTAGACTCGTATCCGACGATAAAATACGCGAACGCTTCCTGAAGCTCATCCACGACGAACGGGCCGCCACGCGCGAAGCCCTCGGCCAGCTCCTCGACGGACCGCTGGAAAAGCGACGTCCCCGCTTCTACAAGACCCTGCACGCTCGCGACAAGTGGCTCGACCTCCTGCACGCCCAGCAAATCGAGCTGCTCGCCAGCTGGCGCGCTTCCGGATCCGAGGAGAACCTGCGAAACGTGCTGCAAAGCATCAACGCCATCGCCGCCGGCCTCCGCACGACCGGGTAAATCTCGTCTAGTCCAAAAACCTAGCCCGCTCTTCCGGGCTAGGCATACGGCAAGCTTCTCGCTTGCCAAAGATGCGGTAGCGACGCTTCGCCACCCAATCGTAAGCCACATCCCGCCACTCCGCGGGCACGACAATAAGCGGGTAGAAAACCAGCCAGATGCCGCCCAGCAGCCTGGCGATCTTGAGCAACGCCGTAGTACGATAGAACACCCGCTCCCCGTCGAAGAACGAGATCGTATCCACATTTTCCCGACGTTCTGCAGGAAGTATCCGCTTCGCCGTCTCCCCTTGGATCGGCGAAAAAAGAAGTCTTCCCCTGCCGTCCACCTTCAGCAAGAAATCAACCGACTTGTTGCAGAAGCCGCACACCCCATCGAAGAAAACAATGTTTTTAGGGAGAGACATAATTTGCCCACCCTACTACCTACAACATCATCGTCAATCCGTAGGGCTGTCGCTTGCGACACGCCGCAGAGACACGGTCAAATCGATGATCCTCCAACGCGGCATGTCGCGAGCGACAGCCCTACCAAGCATCCCGCTTGATAATTCCCGCTTTCACCTTTTCGCTTTCAGAAATCCATTGAGTTGGGATTACTTCGCCCTCTCGCAAAAACTCCTCGAAGTCGAACGGAGCCTCTCTCCACCGTTTCCAGAATTCCCATTCGGCATCCAACTCAACTAAGCTCGCTCGGTAAGGATTCATGAAAAGGTAAAGCCCGTAGGACTCCTCTGAGTCATCGGCCTGAAGCATGTGATCATAAAAGTCCTTTTGCCAGAGCACTTCGATATCAAGCTTAGCCTTAAATTTTCCGATAACGTGGCCCAACTTCAAACGCTCACCCAAACGGAAGACCAAGTGCAAGTGATCTGGCATGAGCACAGCACAATGAAGCTTGAGATCCCCTTCCCGCTGTTGTGATTCGAGCTGATCTCGAATAGCTTTCCAATTCTTCTCCGAGCAGAGAACTGGCTTTCGATCCTCCACACAAATTGTCACGAAGTAACGAGCATTTGGCACAGAGACCCGACCACGCCGCAACGATTGCGTCTTCCGTATTCGCAGCTTGGATTCCATAATCGAATCCAACATGATATTCGGATCTTTGCAATCCGTAGGGCTGTCGCTTGCTGTTTAGCGCAAGGACATAGTTAACACATGTTAAGGTACATGGTTAACGCTTTTCAGGTGGGCTTCTTGCTCCCCCTGGACGCCTAGGCGTCCAGGGGGAGCAAGAAGCGCGTTGTAGTTGTTTCTAGGCTTGGTCGCGCGGCTCAGGTCGATCATCCCCAAGCTTTTCCAGCAGTAGAAAACTTCCCAGCGAAGATCGTCGAACTGGTTTATCGCCACGCTTTCCCCGATGAAGGCCCTTCCGATGAAGAAGCTGCGTCCCTTGAACATCAGGTCGCCTTTGCTCTTCACCTTGCGCACCTGCTCGGCCTCGCCGTAGAAGCTCAGGCAGTGGGGTATGGTCGCGGGCAAGGCTCGCTCCGAGGCGCGGTAGCGGTCGGCGGGGCAGTCGAGATCGAGCGAGCGGTGCGGGCGGACGTGGTTGTAGGTCTCGCGAAACCGGGCGAACTCCCGGTCGCAATGCTCGAGGTCGCGCCACAGCGTGGTCCTGCCCAGCAGCTCGTGCTTGAGGGTCTGGTGGAAGCGTTCCTCCTTGCCTTGCGTCTGGGGGTGCAGGGGGCGGCCGTGGATCGTCTCCACCCCCAGGCGCAGCAGCCAGGCCTCCAGCTCGCTGGCCGCCCCGAACCCCCGCCCCCAGGGCGAACCGTTGTCGCAGAGGATGGCCCAAGGCAGCCCGTACTTGCCGAAGCATGACAGCAGGCATTCCTGCACCGTGGAGGTCCTCTCGTCCTCGCAGGCCTTGAGGATGAGGTTGAAGCGGGAGTGGTCGTCGCAGGCGGTGAGCGGGTGGCAGCGCTTCGACCCGGCCATCTCGAAGTGCCCCTTGAAGTCCATCTGCCAAAGCTCGTTGGGCTGCGAACGCTCGAAGCTCCTGGGCGCCACGCACGGGCGAGAGCCTTGGCCGAGCAAGCCGGCGCGGCGGATGATGTTGTGCACGGTGGTCGCCGAGGGAAGCTCCTTTTCCCCGGCGTTTTGCAGCAGGCGGCGCAGCTTGCGCGCTCCCCAGCAGTCGTGCTTGCGGCGAAGCTCCAAGACCTTCCTCTCCACCTCGGGGCAGCTCTTGTTGGGCTGCCCCGCCGGCCGACGCGAGCGGTCCTCCAGACCAGGCAAGCCTTCCTTGCGGTAGCGCTCCAGCCACTTGTAGGCAGTCGGCGGGCTTATGCCGAAACGGCGGATCAGCTCGCGTTTGTTCGCTCCAGGCTTCGATGCCAGGAAGACGAAATCTCTTCTTTGGGTTATCTTATCGGTCTCCATCCACGGCATACAGAAGTGTTAACCATGTCTGTTAACACCTGTTAACCATGTATCTTGACCAGAC
>NZ_JACYFG010000033.1 GCF_014803405.1 Pelagicoccus enzymogenes | reverse complement strand
TGTTTAGCGCAAGGACATAGTTAACACATGTTAAGGTACATGGTTAACGCTTTTCAGGTGGGCTTCTTGCTCCCCCTGGACGCCTAGGCGTCCAGGGGGAGCAAGAAGCGCGTTGTAGTTGTTTCTAGGCTTGGTCGCGCGGCTCAGGTCGATCATCCCCAAGCTTTTCCAGCAGTAGAAAACTTCCCAGCGAAGATCGTCGAACTGGTTTATCGCCACGCTTTCCCCGATGAAGGCCCTTCCGATGAAGAAGCTGCGTCCCTTGAACATCAGGTCGCCTTTGCTCTTCACCTTGCGCACCTGCTCGGCCTCGCCGTAGAAGCTCAGGCAGTGGGGTATGGTCGCGGGCAAGGCTCGCTCCGAGGCGCGGTAGCGGTCGGCGGGGCAGTCGAGATCGAGCGAGCGGTGCGGGCGGACGTGGTTGTAGGTCTCGCGAAACCGGGCGAACTCCCGGTCGCAATGCTCGAGGTCGCGCCACAGCGTGGTCCTGCCCAGCAGCTCGTGCTTGAGGGTCTGGTGGAAGCGTTCCTCCTTGCCTTGCGTCTGGGGGTGCAGGGGGCGGCCGTGGATCGTCTCCACCCCCAGGCGCAGCAGCCAGGCCTCCAGCTCGCTGGCCGCCCCGAACCCCCGCCCCCAGGGCGAACCGTTGTCGCAGAGGATGGCCCAAGGCAGCCCGTACTTGCCGAAGCATGACAGCAGGCATTCCTGCACCGTGGAGGTCCTCTCGTCCTCGCAGGCCTTGAGGATGAGGTTGAAGCGGGAGTGGTCGTCGCAGGCGGTGAGCGGGTGGCAGCGCTTCGACCCGGCCATCTCGAAGTGCCCCTTGAAGTCCATCTGCCAAAGCTCGTTGGGCTGCGAACGCTCGAAGCTCCTGGGCGCCACGCACGGGCGAGAGCCTTGGCCGAGCAAGCCGGCGCGGCGGATGATGTTGTGCACGGTGGTCGCCGAGGGAAGCTCCTTTTCCCCGGCGTTTTGCAGCAGGCGGCGCAGCTTGCGCGCTCCCCAGCAGTCGTGCTTGCGGCGAAGCTCCAAGACCTTCCTCTCCACCTCGGGGCAGCTCTTGTTGGGCTGCCCCGCCGGCCGACGCGAGCGGTCCTCCAGACCAGGCAAGCCTTCCTTGCGGTAGCGCTCCAGCCACTTGTAGGCAGTCGGCGGGCTTATGCCGAAACGGCGGATCAGCTCGCGTTTGTTCGCTCCAGGCTTCGATGCCAGGAAGACGAAATCTCTTCTTTGGGTTATCTTATCGGTCTCCATCCACGGCATACAGAAGTGTTAACCATGTCTGTTAACACCTGTTAACCATGTATCTTGACCAGACCACTTGCGACACGCCGCAGAGCCCTATTCATCACGTTTCTCCCGCAACGCGGCGTGCCGCAAGTGTTTAGCGCAAGGACATAGTTAACACATGTTAAGGTACATGGTTAACGCTTTTCAGGTGGGCTTCTTGCTCCCCCTGGACGCCTAGGCGTCCAGGGGGAGCAAGAAGCGCGTTGTAGTTGTTTCTAGGCTTGGTCGCGCGGCTCAGGTCGATCATCCCCAAGCTTTTCCAGCAGTAGAAAACTTCCCAGCGAAGATCGTCGAACTGGTTTATCGCCACGCTTTCCCCGATGAAGGCCCTTCCGATGAAGAAGCTGCGTCCCTTGAACATCAGGTCGCCTTTGCTCTTCACCTTGCGCACCTGCTCGGCCTCGCCGTAGAAGCTCAGGCAGTGGGGTATGGTCGCGGGCAAGGCTCGCTCCGAGGCGCGGTAGCGGTCGGCGGGGCAGTCGAGATCGAGCGAGCGGTGCGGGCGGACGTGGTTGTAGGTCTCGCGAAACCGGGCGAACTCCCGGTCGCAATGCTCGAGGTCGCGCCACAGCGTGGTCCTGCCCAGCAGCTCGTGCTTGAGGGTCTGGTGGAAGCGTTCCTCCTTGCCTTGCGTCTGGGGGTGCAGGGGGCGGCCGTGGATCGTCTCCACCCCCAGGCGCAGCAGCCAGGCCTCCAGCTCGCTGGCCGCCCCGAACCCCCGCCCCCAGGGCGAACCGTTGTCGCAGAGGATGGCCCAAGGCAGCCCGTACTTGCCGAAGCATGACAGCAGGCATTCCTGCACCGTGGAGGTCCTCTCGTCCTCGCAGGCCTTGAGGATGAGGTTGAAGCGGGAGTGGTCGTCGCAGGCGGTGAGCGGGTGGCAGCGCTTCGACCCGGCCATCTCGAAGTGCCCCTTGAAGTCCATCTGCCAAAGCTCGTTGGGCTGCGAACGCTCGAAGCTCCTGGGCGCCACGCACGGGCGAGAGCCTTGGCCGAGCAAGCCGGCGCGGCGGATGATGTTGTGCACGGTGGTCGCCGAGGGAAGCTCCTTTTCCCCGGCGTTTTGCAGCAGGCGGCGCAGCTTGCGCGCTCCCCAGCAGTCGTGCTTGCGGCGAAGCTCCAAGACCTTCCTCTCCACCTCGGGGCAGCTCTTGTTGGGCTGCCCCGCCGGCCGACGCGAGCGGTCCTCCAGACCAGGCAAGCCTTCCTTGCGGTAGCGCTCCAGCCACTTGTAGGCAGTCGGCGGGCTTATGCCGAAACGGCGGATCAGCTCGCGTTTGTTCGCTCCAGGCTTCGATGCCAGGAAGACGAAATCTCTTCTTTGGGTTATCTTATCGGTCTCCATCCACGGCATACAGAAGTGTTAACCATGTCTGTTAACACCTGTTAACCATGTATCTTGACCAGAC